>DATIKP010000167.1 GCA_035477455.1 Atribacteraceae bacterium | reverse complement strand
AGGACAACATCATCTCTTTTGATCACTGCTGCCCCTTTTTTACACCCCACTCTACGCAACCGGACATACCGGTAGCGTCACCCTGCGTTTTCAAGCAGTATTGAGCACGATGCTAAACTTCCACCTGTTCCTCAAGCCGGGCTCCATGACCGGCCCTTTCGCATACAACCCGTCCAGGAGGAGGGTGAGCGCCAGTTTCGGAAAGGCCTGCTTCAGCCGCTTGCAAGGTGCGCAAGCTCCGGGCTGTTTTCCGGAAATTCACTGAGTAAGGGTAGCCCCATACCGTTGGAAAAGAGGAACACCACCTCTGGCATAACAGGTGTCCTGACCCTCGGGGCCGGTGCTCCGGGGATACCGTTCGTGCCGCTTCAGAGTAGGGGGGGGATTTATGGAACCCCCCTTTTTTTTCCGCACAAAACAGCCTTACAGTCCCGGTGTAGGGGAGGAGCCTTTCCTTGTGGCGGTCCCGGCGGCCCGTTGCGGTGCTCAGGCCAAGGTACCGCCAGTTGGCTGCCCGGTAGGAAGCGCCGTGATATTTTTCCGGGTCCCGGGGGAGGAGCGCCCAGGCCGGGGCGGCAAAAAGGAGGCAGCCCGGGGGGGGTCTTTTTTTTCGGAGAGGATACTAGCGCTGGTGGGCGCCAAAGAGAGGCTGCTATCCCCGGGTGTGGCAGCGGTGAACATACTTGTTCCACCGCCGTATGGCATGCCCTGCTCTTACCGGCTCCACCGTGATGGGTTTATCAGTCGGTGAGGCAGCCCTCCCCACCGGTGCGGCAGGTGCCGCATCCGGCCCCACCTCGCTTTCTTCCCGGGACTTACAGAGCCAGTGACTTCGCTTCACCGGCAGGGCCAGGTATCCCCGTGCGGCTAGTTCTTCCAACAACTGTTGGCAGGAGGAAATTTTGTACTGACCGGCGGGGGTCAGGCAAGGCAGGTTTTCACAGACGGTTCCCGCCAGTTCTGCGGCTCAGTTGGGGAAAGAAGCGCACCAAGAGTTTTTTTTGTAGGTCGTTTAAGCCCCCACCGTTCATGGTTCTTGAAAATCATGCGTCAGCTCTGGAGTCGTTTGTGAACGGACTATGATATTGTCACCCTGTAAGCGGTCTGTGAAAATGTCACCCCCGTAGAATGAAGGAATGATCCTCACCGTGACTGTACAAAAGGGCGGTTTAAAATTGTACGCTTCGGGCGGTGACCCCTGCCATAATTGTACACCCCTGGCAGTGGAGTTACCCCGCTTTCGTGGATGGTTAAGGGCTTGGGATTTCATTGGCTGACTGCATACTGTTTTTCATACTCCACAGGGGAAGAATAATCCAACCTGGAGTGACGGCGATGAGGATTGTACCAGGCTTTAATAAACTCGAAGACAGCCATTCTGGCCTCGGCTGGGGTCTTGAAGCGGCGTCGGTCGAGGAGTTCACCTTCCAGCGTGGCAAAGAAACTCTCATAGAGGGCGTTGTCGAAACAATCCACCGACCGATCCGGGAGAAGGCCTCACATCGGCCTCCTTGCCTCGCTTCCCGAAGGCGATCGAGGGGTACCGGCCTCCTTGATCGGAATGGATGGATCACCGTGGAGGGGGCGGCGTTGCCACAGGGCCATATTCATGCTTCCAGCACCAGTTCTGTCCGAAGATGCGTTCTCCTTCGCCCACCCTACAATCCGCCGGAAAAAAGCATCCAGAGCACCACGGCCAGGTAGAGGAAACCCGCCCATGTCGGGATGTAGGTTATGTCCGCTACCCACAAACGGTTGGGTGTTTCGGCCTGGAAGTTCCGCTTAACCAAATCCGGGATCGCTTGCGCTTCTTTACCGCGGATGGTCGTTCGGATTCTTTTCCGGCGACTGATGCCCTGCAATCCGGCTGCCCGCATCAGACGGGCCACGCGCTTCCTACCCAGCCGAAAGCCTTCCTGAATCAAATGGATCCGGGCATTCCATAGGTCTGCCGGGAACGGCTGTGACTCGCCTGGATTCTCTCAGAAAGTACGGCATCGGCTATCGCCCGCTCCGAGGGCGGCCGATTCTTCCACGCATGATATCCGCTGGAGGAGAGGCCCAGCAAACGGCACATCTGGACACCGGGTAAAGATCCTGATTCGCCTTCACGAGTCCGAAGACCTCGCGGGAACCGAACCGGTCTCCCGGGCGAACCAGGCGGATGTCTTTGACAAGATCTCCCGTTCCATGCGCAGTTGCCTATTCTCTCGACGCAGGCGGACCAGTTCTTTACACTCCTCGGTCCTCAATCCGTCGTTGCGCCTCCCCTCGTCACGGTCGGCCTGGGCAACCCAGTTGTGGATCGACTGTGCCGTGGGCTCAAACTCCTTGGACAACGCTTCAGGGTTCCTCCCAGATCGCAGCAACTCGCCCATGCGACGGCGAAGACATCTCCTTCTCAAGGAATATAGTGCCCACAAGAACCGGGTCAACTCCAATCCGGACACAAGCTGCTGGAATATCTCCCGCTTTTTCAGGGCCACTCCGGACATGTCCGCTTACACTGGAACGATAGACAATACGACCTTCACCTCATGCCACCGACTGATGACAAGGAGGTCCAAGAGATTATAGAAAAACCCCCTACCTTTCTCAGGGAGGGCGTGGTGATTCTGGAAGTTCCATCCGGCGAGCAGCCTGGCTCTACTTGATTTTTTCTCCCGGATGGGTGTCATGGGAGATGAGTTGTATGCTCAAGCATGATCCTCACCGGCAAAGTCTCTCTATTGACAAAACCATACATTGGCACATAATTGGGTAGACTATGGGTGGACTTGGTTTTCGGCCTGGCTTCAACCATGATTCTACTGCAATAAATAATTTTGCTGCAAAAAAACGAAGGAAGCCGGGGCCTGAGCTGCCTGAATCAGCCGCCGAAATCACCGCATTTCCGCAGTAAATAGGCCAAGGACGGCCTTTTCAGCATCACCGCAACCGGACGTGGTCATTGATGCGTACGAGAAAATACCAGATGAGGCAGGGCTGATGGCAACGGGGCCTT
>DATIKP010000166.1 GCA_035477455.1 Atribacteraceae bacterium | reverse complement strand
TATGACATCTTCGGTCAGCCCTACCTTGATTGTTTGGGTGGTTTCGGAGTGTTTACGGTGGGCCGTAATCACCCCCGGGTGATCAAAGCGGTTGAAGAACAATTGGAACGTCTACCGCTATCCACCCGGACATTGTTCAACAAACAGCAGGCAGACCTGGCCGAAAAGCTGGCCCAAGTCACTCCCGGAGAATTACAATATTCCTTTTTCTGCAACAGCGGCACGGAGGCCATGGAAGGAGCGATCAAACTTGCTCGGCTTTATACCGGCCGGAAAAAGCTGATCTCGGCTCTCGATAGCTTTCATGGAAAGACCATGGGATCCTTGAGCGTCTCGGGACGAGACAGCTACAAAAAACCCTTCGAACCATGCATTCCCGAGACATTTCAGGTCCCGTTCAACGACATCGGGGCTATGGCCCGAACAGTTGACCGGGATACGGCGGCGGTGATCCTGGAGGTAGTTCAGGGAGAAGGCGGGATCAATATCGCTACCCCAGACTATCTTCCCGAGGTACGCGCGATCTGTCAACAAAACGGTTGTCTCCTGATCCTCGATGAAGTGCAGACCGGGCTGGCTCGGACCGGGACCATGTTTGCCTGTGAACAGTACGGCATCGTTCCCGACATCATGACTTTAGCCAAGGGGTTGGGCGGTGGAGTGCTTTCCCTGGGAGCTTTTATCAGTACTGCGGAAATCTGGAAAGTGTTTGAGGATAATCCCTATATTCATACTTCGACCCTGGGGGGAAATCCCCTGGCCTGTACGGCCGGATTGGTTACCTTGCAGATTATTGAGGATGAGGATCTGTGTACCCAGGCCCGGGAAAAGGGGAGGTATCTTCTGGAAAGACTGCGGTCCATTCAGGCCGATTTTCCGGAAATCATCCGGGATGTACGGGGGATGGGTCTGATGATCGGTATTGAATTTCCCGATTCCGACGTCTCAAGCCTTTTGGCTATGGAAATGGCGCAGCGCAAGGTCCTGGTCGCCTATACTCTGGACAACCGGAAAGTGATCCGATTTGAACCGCCGCTGACGGTCAGCCGGGAAGAAATGGACACGATTCTCGTCCGCTTTACGGAATCCCTCAAGGTGGTTCGGAGCATTATAGAAGAGATAGGAGGGTAAAAGAAATGGCCGAAGTCGAAACCGCATTGGTGGTGAACTGGCCGGTGGACATGGTCTATGAGAAAGCGAAAGACATCGAGGCCCTGGCCAGGTTTCTCCCGGACCTGAAGGAAGTCCGGGTTCTATCTCGGGAGGGTAACCAGGTGGAGAGTTTCTGGAAGGGTGAGTTCCAGAGACGGGAAGTCAAGTGGCGGGAGCGGGACATCTGGGACGACGAGAAACGCGAGTGCCGGTTCCACCTTCTGGAAGGAGATTTCAAGAAATACCAGGGGATCTGGCGTTTCTTGCCTGATAACGAGAAAACCCGGATTGAACTCAAGCTCGAGTACGACCTGGGATTGCCTCTGATCGGTCCCCTGATCAACGCTTTTTTGAAAAAGAAAATGACCGAGAACTCCCAAAGCATGCTGAAAGCCCTCCAACAGATTCTGGATGCCTGAGTGAACAGGATCGTATGGACAGTTTCGCCTTTATAATCCACGCTTTCAGTGCCCAGGATATCAAGGATCACCTGAAACCTCTGCGCCTGGTTCCCGGTCGGCTGGTGGAAGCCCTGGCCGCCCGCCGTAAGCCCTTTATCCTATCTGAGGTACGCGGGATCGTCTCGCAGGCCAACGGAAAAGAGATCAAGGGCTGGTTCGTCGGGTTGCCCATGACTTCCCGGGTCCTTTTGGAGTATTCTGATGCCTACGTTGCCAGAAAAATCCGGGAATGCGGGCGGTTGGCCGAGGAATACGGAGCGAAAGTGATCGGTCTGGGGGCGTTTACTTCTGTGGCCGGCGATGGAGGGATCACCGCCAAGCAGGGACTGAATATCAACGTTACCACCGGAAACAGCTATACCGTGGCCACCGCTCTTGAAGCGTTGCGGATTGCCTGTCCCAAAGTGGACATAGACCTGGACCGGGAAACAATCGCCGTGGTGGGGGCGACCGGTTCCATCGGCCGGGCTTGTGCGCTCGTGCTGGCCCGGGGAGGGAAAACCGTCCGGGTGGTGGGAAGGGATTGGGAAAAAACGGAACGAATCCAGCGGGAAGTTCGGGAAGCGGGCGGCAGGACGGTCGATGGGTCTGTTTCGGTTGAGGAAGGGATTCGGGGGGCCCGGGTGATCATCACCGTAACCTCGGCGGTGAAAAGCATTGTCAAGCCTGAGTGGATCGAGCGGGGAGCGGTGATTTGCGATGTCTCCCGTCCCCGGAATATCGCCGAAGAAGTGGTCAAAGCCAGACAAGATGTCCTGGTCATCGAGGGTGGGGTGGTTGATGTGCCGGGGAATCCGGACTTCGGCATGGATTTCGGCTATCCTCGCGGAAAATCCTATGCCTGTATGGCGGAAACGATGGCCCTGGTGCTGGAAGAACGCTACGAGGACTATACCCTGGGTAAGGAAGTCGTGGTGGAAAAAGTGGAAGAGATCGAACGAATCGCCGGCAGGCATGGTTTTCGGGTGTCCGGCTTGCGGGGTTTCGGGAAAGAATTGAGCGACGAAGAAATCGAACGGATACGCAAGGCCTATTAAGGAACGAAGAGATGGTCTTAGCCCGGGTTAAGAACCCAGGTACACCAGGAGATCGGGAACAGAGTCGTTGGGTGTTTTCCTGGTGTTAACGATTAGGGGGGGGATGATAATGGTTTTGCCTTGGCGGCTTCTTCTCGTCCTTTGTATTGCGCTTCACCTGATGATTGGCCTGTTCACTTCCTGTACGATAGTCCCAAATGTTTTGCCGCTATCGTCTGACGATATTAGGCTGGTGGCCAGATATGGCTGGGGTGGCCGTTATGTCATACGGTGGGCTACCTCCATCGTGGAGGTCTACGATACCACCGGTCATCCCCGTCTCCCGGAGGTTATCCATCGTTGGAACGAAGTCCATGGAGAGTGGCTCCGGTTTCGCTTGACCGATAATCCAACCAGCCCGCTGCGAGTGAGTTACGACCCCGAGCTCGGGCGGGATGGATATTGTGGTCTGGCCGCCATTTGGCGGGACGCGGAGAATCGGATTATTCGCTCAGAGGTCCGTGTCAATCCCGAACCTGGATGCCAGGACCCATTCCTGATCCTTCTTCACGAATTCGGTCATGCAGCCGGTTTTCGTGGTCATACCACTGATGGGAGCGTCATGGACGTACCGGTAATCACCGAGGTGATCACCGGTACCATCGTCCGTTTTTTCGAGAGCCTGGGTCGCTTGTCTCCGGGAGAAGTTCTCACCGCTGTTTCTCTTCCACCCACCGTTAGCATCGATGGACTATGGCGGGGGCGTATGGCCAGTGAAGCGATGCCGGAGACCACCGTCACTTTCCATCTTAGGCAGCGGGGTTCCCGGGTAGAAGGGAGGTTTGCTGCGGAAAACGGGATGGCTGGCAATGTCACCGGCAGTCTGAGCGGGGAAGTGCTTCTGTTCGAACTTGGGTCGGCAGACCCCGCCTGTTCCGAACCCCTGATCGGTCTGGCCAATTTCTTTGACGAAACCATGCTCTTTTCTTTCAGTGGCCGGGATTGCCTGGGGGAACACCCTGACGGTCTGGGCCGAGCGGAAAGACCCTAACGCAATCAACAGGGTCTTATTCTGAGCTAAGGATCAAAAGGAACCAAATCTTACCAGGGGCATGTCAAGGTGTTTAAAAAGAAAATCAGCCAGTCGGGACCCGACGGACGGCTTTTTGGAAAAGGAGTAGGGAGATTTGAAGCAATCTCCTTCGGTTACATTTCAGGTGATGTAGTAGGTCGATGAGAGATGACAAATGACCGGGGAAAGCCTCCGGAATTCTTGGGACAAAGTGATCCCGCGGTGCGAGAGAAAAACGAATTTTGAGAAATACAGACTATAGGCGGTAGATTTTTAGGCAAAACAAAAACTTGATTCTACTGCAATAAGTAATTTTGCTGCAAAAGAACGAAGGAAACCTGGGCCTGAGTTGCCTAAATCAGCCGCCGAAATCACCGCATTTTCGAAGTAAAAAGGCCAAGGACGGCCTTTTCAGCAGCACCGCAACCGGACGTGGTCATTGATGCGTGCCAGAAAATGCCAGATGAGGCGTTGCTGAGGGCAACGGGGTCTTGCTGAAGTGAGTTTTTGCAGCAAAATCAAACTTGCGTTGGTATTATCTAAAGCCTGAACCGCTAAACACCTACAGCCTGTATTTAACGAGGAGGAGATGAAGTGGAGAAGACTAAAGAAGAAAGCCGGGAATGCCCGCAATGCGGGAGATCCATGCGGATAAGACACCGGAAGTCTGACGGGAAGCCCTTCTGGGGATGTACGGGATTTGCGACTGAAGAGTGCCGATATGCCGAAGATTACCTGGGGCACGCACAGGTTGACAATGCCAGAAAGGGTAGTAAGCAACTTGAGGGGGACACCAGGGATTGTCCACGTTGTGGTAAACCCATGCAGGTCAAGAGCCGCCGATCAGACAATCATCTTTTCTGGGGATGTACCGGCTATGCCAATGGGGAATGCCGGTACACGGAAGATTACTCGGAAGAGTCTGGTTGATCAACCCGCTATAACCCGTCTCCCCTCTATTCCCGCTATTGGTGTGTCATGGGGGGAGACGGTAAGATGCTTTACTTGGCTTTATCCCGTCTTCGGAAGCCAAGAAGCTCTCCCGGGCCTTCGGATTGAAACGCTCCCCTACCCTGGTCCGCTTCACCTCTCCCCGGAAACCCAAGCTGCGCTTCCTCGGGTAAATCCTCTGTACCCCCAAGGAAAGGAGAGTTTGCAAGGCAGGTTTATAGTGCCACCATAGTCGTCATTAAAGTGGCGAAGTCGGGTTTTACCGATCGGATATAGCGTCCCGGAAAAGATCCACAAACCTCTCCACCAGCGCCGGGTCGAGCTGAGTACCGGCACAGCGCCTGAGTTCACCCAGGGCCTCATCCGGGCGCAAGGTCTCCCGGTAGGGGCGGTGATTGGTCATGGCATCGTAAGCATCCACGATGGCGCTCAGGCGGGAGAGGAGGGGAATGGCCTCCCCGGCCAGTTCCCGGGGATACCCGCTCCCGTCCCAGCGCTCGTGGTGGGCCAGGATCTCCTCGGCGATATGGGCCAGCTCATCGGTGGAGCGGGCGATGCGGTAGCCGGTCTCCGGGTGCTGGCGGACCAAGACCCACTCCTCGGGGGAGAGAGGACCGGGCTTCCTGAGGACCGCGTCAGGCAACGTGATCTTGCCGATGTCGTGAAGGGTGTTCAGGAGCGCCAGGCGGTCGAGGTCCGAGGCACAGAGGCCCACCGCCTCTCCCAGCCTCCGGGCCAGCCGCTCCACCCGCTCGGCGTGTTCCTTAGTTTCCCAGCTCTTCTCCCGGAGAGTCTCTTGCAGGGCGGAGAGCACGGCGCTGCGGGCGCTGCGGCTCTCGGCCAGCTTGTGCCGGTACATCCGGTCCTCGGCTTTGCGGAAAATAGCCGGGAAGTCTTCAGACACTGCCGTCTTCTCCGCGGTACCCAAAGCCAGGGACAGGGGAACGTGGTCCACCTGCACCTTCAGGCAAGCCTCCTCGATCCGCCGGGCGATGGCCTCGCTCTCCGCTTGAGCGGTACGGGGCAGGAGGATCAGAAACTCGTCTCCCCCCCCAGCGCCCGATCAGGTCCTCGCTCCGGCACACCTGTTTGAGAACGGCGGCGGCAGCCTGGAGGAGCCGATCGCCCACCTGATGCCCGTAAGCGTCGTTGACCAGTTTCAGGCCGTTGACGTCGGCTATGATGATCCCCATGGGGAATTGCCGCTCGGTGTCCAGACGCTGCATCTCCGCTTCCAGGAAGGCCCGGTTGTAGAGGTCGGTGAGGGAGTCGTGGAAGGAGAGGTGGCGGATGCGTTCTTCGGCGCACCTTCGGTCGGTGATATCCCGTAGAACGCCGTCGCTTCCCATAAGACAGTCTCCATCGAAGATGGGGGTCCAGATATCCTCCAGACATTTCAGCGATCCGTCCTTACACCGCCACCAGGATTCACATCGTCCCTGTTTTCTAATGTTTTTTGTCCTGATTTCCTCAAGACTAAGCATTTGCTGGGTACAAGCGTCGTTTTGAAGCACCTGGGACATAAAAGCCACTCTACCACCCATCTTTTTGATATCGTCCAGGGAATACCCCAGGACCCTTTCGAAGGCCGGGCTCAAGTAGCTGAACTCCCCCGTCGCCGCGTTGAGACTGTAAACGATATCCTGGATATTGTTGACAATCCGCTTGAATTTCTCTTCGGAGTGACGCAGGGCTCTTTGAAAATACCGTTGTTCGGTGATGTCGACGAAGGATCCCATTATACATGAAGGTTCTCCATCGGGATCCCGGACCAGGCTGGCGGAACACTGGAGGTCGAAACTCGATCCGTCGGCTCTGATACCGGCAACTTCCCCAAAAAAAGTTCCTTCTTTTAAAATTCGATCTACAATCCGAATGGCTTGTGCGGGTTGTGCGAAAAAATGCTCGGTTCGTTTTTCAAGAATATCTGTAGTATGACTATAGCCCCACAGGCGGGCGAAGGCCGGGTTTACGTAGAACAATAAGCCATCGAGCTTGGCCAATGCGATAGCGTTTATCGAAGATTCAATAGCGGCGTAGGAGACCTGGAGACGGCGACTGATCTCCCGTTCATCAGTCTGATCACGGAATACCATAACCGCCCCTAATACTTTCTCCCGATTCTGGATGATTGAGGCTTTGCCGGCGATAAAGCGTTCGGAACCGTCCTGGGCAATGAGGATCGTATGGCTCGTTTGTGTGATGGCTCTTCCCTGCCGTAAAGCGATAATAATTGGGTTCTCACGAGGAGAACGGGTTTTTTCATCGATGAGGGAAAAAACCTCACTTACCGGACGATTCTGTGCTTCTTCCGCTGTCCAGCCGGTGAGGGTTTCCGCCGCTGTGTTGAAATTGATTATCCGGGCATTTTCATCGGTACTGATTACCCCTTCGTCGATCGAGAGGAGGGTGGCGATGAGGCGTTCCTCGCTTTCTCGGAGCCGGTGCAGCAGTCGGCCTCGTTCGGTCAGGGAGCGTGATAGCTTTGTATTGCTGTAGCTGGTCTTTATAAGCATACCAGAAAGCTTCATGTAGAGTTTTATGGTTGAATTCAGAGTTGTCCGTTTCAAATGGGGAGCCTGGTTCAAGGCGGTGATGTATAGCTCCTCGTCGAAGCCATACAGGCGGGCCTGGCGGCGAAACATTTCATAATCGATGGGTTCCTCTTCTATAAAGAATTGACCCAGGAAGAGGTTTCCCAGATGTCTTCCGTCCACGACGATGGGAGTAGCGACATCCCATAAACCGTTCTTACACCTGTAAAGCTTGTAGTCTCCCTCCGATACCCCACTGGACAAAAGCGTATCGCTTTCCAGACAATGCTTGGCAGTTACAGGATGAGCCTTATGGAACTTAGCGCAGATCTCTTGCGGACCGGCGGTGGTCAGGACTCGACCTGCGCAGTCGAGTAGAGATATACAGACTCGGGTCACCGCATGGAAGTCATTCAAGAGCGATTGAAACTCGGCAATGTTAATAATATCTGACAATTTCAGAGTTCCGACATCGCCTTTCGGTGAAAGAATGCTCGGGAGTTTTGTCTGTACCTTCCCTTCACTTTCCCAACTGGTCTGTTCTGCCCGTTGCCGGGTGATGAGGAGGCCGACCTGACGGGTATAGATTTCCACCAGACTATGGTTTTTCAGAGTTTTCCCCTTGGACATGAACACGGTAAAATCACCTATCGTTTTTTGCTCTCGCTTGATCCTGATCACGAATATTTCACCGATGGACAATAGGTTTTCAACGAGACTAACGATCGCTGTAGCGATGATTCCGTCGGTTAGATTATGGAAATTCGCGAATCGAGTGATCGTATTGTCACCGATCTTTGTTGCGGGGGCTTTTTCCCAACGTTTTCCTACCGGATCGTATCCAAGGATCATAGCTACCCGTTGCAAATGAGATGCATTTCCGGTCAGAGCGACGGTGGAAGAGTGTAGTCCATCCGGTTCATACAGGTTACAGGCCGCGTATTTCGCTCCTGAGAGTAGTCGTAAGTTCTCGGTGATCTGCTGAAAATCAATTTTTTCCGAGGCCATCTCGAGAAACTCTTGGGAGGCTCGGACTAAGATGGGGAGCGTCTCCTGTTCCTGTTTCCATTCGGTAATATCGCGGAGGGCAACATTCAAAAACCCTACCCGATCAAAGAACAAGGTCATTTCAGCCCAGATTTTGAGGGGATCCAGGTACTCTTCGAACCGTAAACTTTTCCTTTGTTGTATTACTTTCTCCAGGAGCCCGGGCAAATCGGATAATGAAAACCCGACATCGGATAGCACTTCGCTCATGAGTCTCTCCACGACCTGTTCCCGGGGAAGCCTCGTTAAACGCTCAAAAGCCTGATTGATCTCTTTAAAGTGGGCGTCGTAGGGCAGTCCGTTTTGATCGGTCAAGATTTCGCAGCAGGCGAAAGCATCAGGGAACGATTCGACTGTCAACCTAACACCCGGTTTTTGAGGCAAGAGCACTTCACTCCTTCTCGGGATATCCCCAGGGTTACGCTGGAAAAGAAGACTACCAGTTCTCTATCTGGCATAAATTCCTTTGCCGTCTTTCCTCAATCATGTTATCATGAAAAACGATGATAACCTACCCTGCCGTGCGCAATTTCATGCCCTGTAAAAGGCTACCCTAGACTCCCCCAGGCAGATTGATAGCGACAGCAAGTCTTCTAGTAAGGAGGAATATCCGATGGCCAAAGAGCATGGTACCCCGCTACTTCAGAAAAAGCTCCGGGAATTCATCACTGAACCGGACCCCCGCTAGGCCATGCTTGAGGTTCCCGATACCCTGCGGCAACGGGAGGTAAAACCCGCACCACACTCATTGCTCCGGCCGGCCCCCGGGAGAAGGTTTGATCCCCGGCTGGTAACCGTCTACCTGTTGGTGCCAATGGCAGGATAAAAATACCCCGTTTTGACGGAGAAAATTTCCCACCTCCCGCACTCATCACTACCCCGATATAGTCTAATATAAGAGAAGTACTTAAAGGAGACTGGAAAAGGAGCAGACCATGCTGGAGGTGTACACGCAAATGACAGTCAAGACCCTATTCGAGAAAGGCTACAAGCAGGCCCAGATGATCGGTAACCACCGGAATAAGTGATCGGTAACGAGCGGAACAGGCAACTAATACATCGGGTGGAAAGCTGTAACCAAATACGTTTAATAACTTATATTAAACCCAGGACAGGGAAAGCAACCTTCTCGTTCCCATGTCCTGGGGAGGTAAGGATCGGTCAGGGATTGTGCTCCCTCTTTCTCTCAGGACGCCTTAGTCAGCGGATGGTTATCTCGCTTTTAAAGCGCCGGAATTTGGTCAGAAGTTTTTCCTCGGTAATTTCAAATCTTCCGGTAAGCCTAATATCCTCTGACGAAGAACCAATCATCACTTCGAAAATGCCCGGCTCAACGATCAAGCGCATGTTTTGGTCGTAGAAAGCGAGTTGTTCAGGAAAAAGGGTAAAAGTGAGAGAACGTTCTTCGCCCGAGGTAAGGCGTACCTTCTGGAAGCCTTTCAGTTCTTTTATCGGTCTGGTCAGGGAAGCAATCTGATCGTGAATGTAGAGCTGGACCACTTCATCTCCTGCGCGTTCACCGGCATTTTTAAGCTTGCATTGAACCTCGACTTTTTCCAAGTACTTGACCAGGGAGGGTTTAATGTGGAGATCGGAGTATTCGAAGCGGGTATAGCTTAGACCATGGCCAAAGGGGAAAAGCGCCCGGGCGTCGATGCTGATGTACTCATTGTACGAGGAGCGTTTCCGATTGTAGTAAACGGGAATTTGTCCTACTTCCTTAGGAAAGGAAATTGGTAATTTTCCGCCGGGATTGAAATCACCGAATAAAACATCGGCGATGGCGTTTCCTCCTTCTTCTCCTGGATACCAGGCTTCGATGATAGCGGAGATATTTTCGTTTTCCCATTGGAGGGCGAGAGGTCTTCCGTTGATCAACACCAGAACGACCGGCTTTCCCAGGGTTGTAAGCTCTTTAAGGAGTTCCTGTTGTACGCCGGGAAGCCCGATGTCTGAGCGGTCACTGCCTTCTCCGGAAATCGATTGCTGGAAAAGCCCACTTTTCTCACCCATCACCGCTACAATCACCTCGGCCTTTCTTGCCGCTTCCAGAGCCTCAGCAAAGCCGGCCTTTGAAGGATCCGACAGATCGCAACCTTTAACGTAGAGCAATTCTGCTTTAGGAAGTTTGTTTTGGATACCCTCCAGCACGTTGACTGTTTTCACGACTTCTTTCCATGTCGCTTCTTTTCCTTTCCAAGCCTGTACGCTGGGAATGTGTACCGAGTAGCTGTAGTCCCCATGTAGATGCAGTCCCTCAGCGGCGTTCGGTCCGATGACCGCGATACTCTTGAGGTCCCGCCTCAGGGGGAGAACTCCCTCGTTCTTCAGAAGAATGCAAGACTCACAGGCTACCTCCCGGCTCAGGTGTCGATCTTCTTCGGTATCCAAAAGAAAGAGAACGTTTTCTGGGTGCACAAAAATCTCATCACCGAAAAGCCCCAGTAGATACTTTGTGATAAGAATTCTCCGTACCGATTCGTTGAGCACCTCTTCGCTTAGTAAGCCTTCCCGGATCGCCTCGAGGAGAGGCTCTCCATAACACTTGATATCCGGGAGTTCGACGTCGATACCGGCCTCTAAAGCCTGACAAGCGGCAATTTTGGGATTCTGGGCCACCCGGTGGAAAGTTTCGAGCATGCTAATCGCTTCATAATCGGAAACTACAATTCCCGAAAATCCCCATTCTTCACGAAGCACTTCAGTGAGAAGGTTGTGAGAGGCGGTGCAGGGTATCCCGTCGATATCATGATAAGCATTCATGACCGAGCCCGCCCGGGCTTCTTTGATGGCGGCTTCAAAGGGGAAGAGGAATACTTCCCGAAGTTCTCTTTCCCCGACCCGACCGGGAGCCAGGTTTCTTCCTCCTTCTGAGATGCCGTAGGCAGTAAAGTGTTTGGCGGTGGCGATAACCCCGGTTTTGAGATCGTCTCCCTGCAATCCCCGGATATAAGCTACAGCCAGGCGGGAGACCAGATAAGGATCTTCTCCGAAGGTCTCTTCCGTTCGTCCCCAGCGAGGGTCACGGGGAATGTCCAGGACCGGGGCCAGTCCTTGGTGACCACCTAAGGCCCGGATTTGCTTTCTGATCACTGCGGTTATTTTTTCGATTAGCTCAGGATGGAAGGTGCTGGCCATACCGATGGCCTGGGGGAAAACCGTGGCTCCTCTTCCGGTGAGACCGCTCAGGCATTCTTCGTGAATCATAGCTGGGATTCCCAGGCGGGTTTTCTCCTTGAGGAAACGCTGGATGTCATTTCCTATTTCGGAGGCGGGTCGGGGTTCCATGTCCGGATCTCCCGCCAATCTGGTGATCTGCCCGATACCATTATGGAGAAGAGATTGGGCCTTACTCAGAGAAAAACACCCGTTTTCAACCAGGTGATGGGCGTGCACAGCACCTAGTTGGGCGACTTTCTCCTCAAGCGTCATCCGGGATAGGAGATTATCCACAAAACTGATTCCATTGTTCATAGAGCAAGCCTCCCCTGTGAGTTTTGTAAGGTTCCATTATCGGTTTTATTTCACGTACTTATGACACTTGACCAACACTTTGTCCAAGGCAACATCTTCAGGAAAAGTTTTTTTACATACTTCCATGACCTCTGAACATCTCCCGGCGAATTTACATCCTTTTCTGAGGTATTCTTCCTTCTCTTCCAGAATTTTTATATCAGTTCCTTTCTCCAATTGGGGGTTCGGTTTGGGTATGGATTCGATCAGAAGCTTGGTGTAGGGATGTTTGGGTTTCTCCAGCACTTCCTCGACCGGTCCGGATTCCACTATATTTCCCCGAAACATGATGGCGATCCGGTCACTGATGTAGTAGGCGGTAGCCAAATCGTGAGTGATATAAATCACGCTTACCCCGACGTTATCGCTCAATTGACGGAACAGATTAACGATAGACATACGCAAAGAGGCATCCACCATGGACACCGGTTCATCGGCCACCAAGAGGGATGGATCAGTCAAGAGAGAGCGGGCGATAGAAGCCCGCTGTAGCTGCCCCCCGGAGAGCTCAGCAGGGTACTTTCCAGCGATCTCCGGAAAAGAGAGTCCCACCGCTTGCAGCTTTTTTTCGATGATGTCCTGAGCCTTATCCTCGTTTTGTCTCAGGTGGTAGTTATGGATGGCCTCGAAGAAATAGCATTCCACCTTACGCAGTGGATTAAAGGTTTCAAAGGGATTTTGAAAAACGGCCTGTGCTTCTTTGAACCAAGCCTTTCTGTTCCGAAATTCATTCATCTTTTTATCCCGGTACTTTATCTCCCCGGAGGTAGGGGATTCGAAACCCATGATCATCCGGGCGGCGGTGGTTTTCCCACAGCCGCTCTCCCCGGCCAGGGTAAAAATTTCAGCCGACTGAATATTCAGAGAGATCCGGTCCACCGCAGTGATCCGGAGCCGGGAAAATAAACCACCGAAAAAAAAGACCTTGGTAAGATTTTGGGCTTCTAAAATGGTGGACATATTATTCCTTCCTTAAGTGACAAGCGACTCGGTGGTTGGTGTTGGCAAGAATAAGTTCCGGTATTTCCCGTGAACAGGAGTCATGCGCATGGGTACAACGGGGGTGGAAAAGGCAGCCGGGTGGGGGATCGAGTAGAGATGGAGGAGCGCCGGGGGCGGCTTTTCTGGTGGTTTTATCTCCTATGGTAGGTAGAGATTGGATAAGATACTGGGTGTAAGGGTGAAGAGGGTGGGCGAAGATTTCCACGGTTGGTCCTTCTTCGACGACTCTTCCGGCGTACATGATGGCCATCCTGCTCGTGATGTTGGCGTGTATGCCCATGTCATGGGTCACCAGGACGATGGTGTTTTGGAGTTCTCGTTGAATATCCCGCATGAGTTGGAGGACCGCTCTTTGGGCTACCACGTCAAGAGCGGTGGTGGGTTCATCGGCTAAGACGATGCGGGGTTTGAGCAGGGTAGACAAGGCGATGGCTATGCGCTGCCGCATACCTCCTGAGAGCTGGTGGGGGTAGGCGTCCAGGATGCGGGGAGACAGTCCGATGTCCTCAAGGTGGCGGTAGGTCAGAGAAAGCAGTTCACGTTTTGCTTTCCCCCGCACGTGGCTTTCCAGAAAATCGAGATAAGTGATCCTGAGCTTTTTGACCGGGTTGAAGACACTCATGGATCCTTGCGGAATGTAGGAAATATAAGTCCAACGCAGTTCCCGCTTTTCCCTCTTGCCGAGAGAGAGAGCATCGATGTATTTTCCATTCATCAGATAATACACGCTTCCCTCGTAGAGCTTCAGAGGGGGCTCGATAGCGGAAAAAAGCGCCTTGAGCAAGGTCGTTTTCCCGCAGCCGCTTTCCCCGGCAATACCGTATACTTCATTTTCGGGGATTTGCAGGTCAACACCATTGACGGCTTTCACTATTCTTTTTTTCCCCAGAGCCTCCAGGACATAAAAAGTCTTCAAACGTTCGGTTTTAAGTGCCCCGTTGAGGTTCATCTTGCTCCTATCCTTTGTATTCGCATCCGGGGATCGAGGTACTCACTCACGCTTACTGAGAGCCAGTAAAGGGCAACCAGCAGGAGAATGGTTAAAACGACAGGGGTGAGTATCCACCACCAATGGCCTAAAAGAACGGCCTGGTAGGTAATGGCCCATTGAATGGTGGTTCCCAGAGTGGGAATCTCCAAACGGACGAGTCCGAGAATCGCAAGGACGACTTCCATACCGATGGCCCAGGCGATGTTGTTGATCAAGGTGGAAAAAATGAGGGGCGTGGCAAAGGGGAGATATTCCTTGGTTACCAGGGGCAGGGTACCGTTTCCTGAAAGAAGGGATGTTTGGGTGAACTCCCGCTCACGAAGGCTCAAGATCTGTGAACGGATGGTCCGAGCGTCCCAGGCCCATCCAAAAAAGGCCAAAAGTAGCCCGGTATTGACCAGGGTCATGGCTTCCCGCAACAACATAGCTACCATGACCAGAATTAAAAACAAGGGAATGACCAAAAGGCCGTCGGTAAGACCCATCAGGATTCTATCGGAAACTCCTCCCTTATATCCGGCGACAAATCCGACCAGGACCGCGATAATCCTGGAAAGCAAGCCGGCGATGATCGCGATAATGAGGGAGTTACGGGTGGCGAAGGTTGCTTCCCAAAAAACGTCCTGGCCTTTGGAATTGGTTCCCAGAATGTGGGGCCATGACGGAGCCCTATCGCGGGGCACCTGGCGCCATCTAATGGGATCATAAGGTGAAAACAGAGAAGCGGCAACTAAAAAAATGAGTATGAATAAAAGAAAAAAACCTATGGCAAACCTGTAATCCTTGAAAAGATCTCTCAATGCCTCCATAGGTCACCGCCTATCTATGCCGGATTCGCGGATCGAACAACGGATATAACAAATCCATTATGAAAACCGCTGTGGTAATGGTCAGGATAGAAAGAACCGTAATCCCCATGACCAGGTTGAAATCACCGCGGGTTACCGCTCGGTACAGTAAAAGGCCCATTCCCGGATAGGAATATACCATTTCAACGATCAATACACCGCTGAAAACCTGCCCCAGGGCAAGAGTAAGTTGGGTGATTTGGGGCAACATGGCATTCCGTAAAACATAGCGGGGTATAATACGCGATTCTTTAACTCCTCCGGTATGTGCATATTGCACAAAGTCCTCTCTCTTTACGTTTTGAACCAGGAGTTTCATCTGTTGAAACCAGATTGCACCACCAAGAATCAACAAGGTCAACGCCGGCAGAAAAGAATGGCGTAGCACGGTGAGAATAAAATTGAGATCAAAAACCGCTCTTCTTCCCAGCATGAGCCCTCCGGCAGGAAAAAGCCGCCAGACATAAGCGAAGAGGATAAGGATCAGAATGCCGAATATATAATGAGGAATCGGTCGAACCACCATAATGAGAGCATCCAAAATCTTCGACCAGCGCTTATGGGAAAAGTACCCCGCCACCCCTCCCATGACATTTCCTAAAATCCATGCGAGGATTGTCGTGGTAACAAACAGGCCGATGGTCCAGGGAAGATATATCCTAAGTAAATCGACTACCGGTGTGGGAAACTGGAAAAAAGAAGGACCGAAATCAAAAGTGAAAACCCGTTGCCACATGGCCACATATTGCTCAAAAAGAGTGCCCTCCAATCCATAGAGTTCTCTGAGAGTTTCCATCAGGCTTCTGACCGCGGCGACATCTAAAGAAGCACCCGTAGCTTGGATTTCAGCGATTAGCTCCAAAACAGGATCCTGGCCGGCCAGGCGGGGGATTAAGAACGCGGCGGTAATCCCGCTGAAAACGACCGCTACATATTGAATTAACCTTGGAAAAAGATATTCTTTCACAAATCTCATAGTAACCCCCTTGAAAAGACTTCCTGGCGGATATCCGCCAGGAAGTCTCGGTAATCAACTGGCTCAGTTGACTTTCTGCAGGAACGGAAGCATGTATTTGAAGTTCGGCCAATGGTGATAGGGTTGGCTGTAGAGGTTTTCGGCTCCCGGAAAGTTGGTCCAGTAAGCCTCATCCCATGCGACAGGTCCGGTGTATCCGTAGGTCGGGATGCTGGGCATCTCTTCGATTAAGATCTTCAAAGCCTCGATACCAAGGGCAACAGTGGCTTCCTCCTCAGCAACAGAGTCGGTAATCTCCATTGTTTCAATAATCTCATCCAACCGGGGATCAGACCAGCGTCCCCCACCGCCAGGACCAAGCGCTACAGGTACTCCAATAGGAGTGAGAAGCCGTGAATGCCAGGGGTCAAAAGTTCGTATCAGGTCTACTCCCGCACCCCAGGGTTCAGCGGCAGGCCATTGAGTAGAAACCGAAAATTCCCCGTTGAGAACCAGGGTATCGAAGGCCTCGGTCGCGTTGACCGTGGCATCGATTCCGAAATTCCTCCACTGCTCAGCGAGGGCTATCGCGTTTTTAAAGGAGTGATGCGCGGGCGCAGGATTTGCAACAATAGCAATTGTCCAGGGCGAACCATCGGGCAGTAGCCATTGCCCGTTTTCGTCCCTGGAGAAACCGTTCTTTAACAGTAATTTTTCGGCGGCATCAGGAGCGTGTTTCCACCATCCCATACCAAAGATATCCTGAATAGCGGCGGGATCTTCCGGTACCGGAAGCCCTCTTTCTTTGGCCCCTGCAGCGATCTTTTGTGGAACGTCAGGATCATAGGGCTTGAAAGTCTCTCCGTTACCCAAGTCGAGTTCGAATTCCTTCAACCACTCTTGCATGGGTATAAAAAAATGTTCTACATAAGCGGGAACCGGGGGGAGGTGAATCGGGCTCACAGGAGCAGTAAAGTCGGTAGCAATTGCCATGTATTCAACGATGTCTATAGCCAAAACTAACGCCCACCGCACATCTTTATTATCGTAAGGCTCCACTTTATTGTTGAACAGAACGCCGGTGATACATGGATCGATGTTAACCACCCAGGGCCAATCTCTCCGCCAGGCTCTCGCGGTGTCGCTTCTTTCCAGGATGACGCGCAGCCCTTCCTCGGTGTGTTGCGCCATATCCAGTTCGTTGCGGAGCTGGGCGAGAATTTTACCCTCTTCACTTTCGAACCACTGGAACAACACATATCGCGGTTGCGGTTTTCCATAAAGTATTCCCGTCGGAGATCTGTCCCAATCTTCCCTTCGTTCCCACAGGGTCCAGAAACCCGCCGGGTCGTAATCAAGAAGTGTATATGGCCCCGGACCAATCGGGGGATTGAATTCGAAAGCCATAGGGTCTTCGACATTCTCGAAGATGTGTTTGGGCAGGATGCGCAGGCAACCCCACCGGTCCAGGAAATGCGCGTGGAACCTGGTGCTGGGTAGGGTTAGATCAACAACGACGGTATGGTCGTCTGTTTTGCTGACACTTTCTACAAATTCGGCCATCGTACCATGGTAGGGCATCCCCGGGGTAGCCTTCAAGAGTTCAATGGTGTATACGACATCATCGGCAGTGAAGGGAACCCCGTCATTCCAGTAGACTCCCTCGCGTAAGTTGATGGTCATCTGCATTAAATCCTCGCTGTATACGGGGGGGCCATCCGCCAAGCCAGGGATAATCTCACCGGTGGCGTAGTCAACTGTCCACAGTGGTTCAAGAAGTAGCTGCTGCAAACCTCGATCCTGATTTCTCCAACCCGCCCAGAGGTTAAAGTTATCCGGCATGCCTGCCCGCCCGGTCAACTTGTCGACTATCAGGGTCTCCTCCCGGGGGATTCCTCCAGGAAGTTGGGCAAAAGCGGTTATGGACACGGTAACGATTAACAACAAGGCCGTAAGTACTATATTTCCCCAATTAAGCTTCATGATCTTTTCCTCCTTCAAGTTATTAAAAAAAGTTTGTCCTGGTTCCTTAAGGAATCACAAGGCGGTTATGATGATTTCATCGGGTTTTTCTCCGGCGTTGCTGTAGATTTTCTGAAAACTCTTCTCAGCGTCCGGCTCAGAGAGTAGTACCACCTCTGTTGTCCAGCTTAATCCAATTCAAGCCGTCCCACTTCATCAAGAAACACGGTAAAACAATCTTTTGCACATCACCCCCTTTGATTCTATCTATAAGCACGTTGGCCGCGACACTCCCCAGTTCCTCCAGGGGTTGTTCCACTGTGGGGATCGGAGGATCGGTGTACTTGACGGCTTCAATGCCGTCAAATCCAACAATGGTTATTCTCCGTAAGGTGGAAAGACTTCTTTCCTTGGTTACCTGTAGCGCTCCGATGGCCATTTTGTCGTTGGCGGCAAAAACGGCGGTCGGTAGGGGCTTGAGTTCCAGAATCTTCTCCATGGCCGTCCGGCCGCTGACCCGCCGAAAATTTCCTTCCACGATGTAATCCTTTTTCAGAGGAATACCATGTTCGAGCAGAGTATCCACGTAGGCCCGGTAACGTTCTTCCGCATGGCGGTGTTCTTTCGGACCTCGGATATGGGCGATCCGGTGATGCCCCTCCTTGATGAGATAGGTGATGACTTCTTTTGATCCACCGTAGTGGTCGATGTCTACAAAGCTTACCCCTTCCCCCTCCAGTCTCTGGTTAACGATGACAAATGGAAATTGCTCATTTACCAGATCGCTTGCTTCGGAATAATGTATAGGCCAGTGAGAGAGAATTATCAGTCCTTCAAAAAGGCAGTTGCGGGCAATATCCAACAGGGCTTTTCTTTTATCCAGGGGGTAGCCGTTAAAAAATTCTCCCTTGACCGCCATCTGGAGATAATAGTCTTGCAAGGATACTGCGGTGAGCAGACTGTTGATGAGACCACCATAAAAAGTGGAGAGTTTGCTTTGCTCCTTGATGAAGGCACATAGAAGTAACGTATTGGTCTTGCCCTTGATCAGGTTACGAGCCAAGATATTAGGCCGGTAACCAAGTTTATCTGCAGCCTCTAAAACCTTTTTTTTCGTTTTTTCGGAGATTCCCTTTTGATTGTTCAATACCAAAGATACCGTGGCAGGGGAAACTCCGGCTAATTTAGATACATCTTTCAGGGTTATCGCCATAGTGTTTTTAAAACGTTTTAGATATTTTTATCGCATTGTACTGGAGGGGTAAGCCGTTGTCAAGAGGCGAATTGCCTCATCTAAAAGAGAGCTACACTCAAAAGTTGTGTATAGCCAAATAAAAACCGGTGGCGTATCCTAAGGTGAAGTTCCTATGAAGAAATCACCTCGCTCCCCAAAGGGAGGATACGCCATGACCTGTCTAGCGTGTAACCTGCCCGCGCGTTGCGCGCAGGCGGGCGCGCGGGCAGGTCCACCTGCGCACTACCCACCCGGTAAAATCCACTCATGAGCTATCGTCAGGTTGCGAACAGACAAGACCAAGAACTGCGGGTCACGAGTAACCATTCTCAGTATGGTTCTTAAGCTCTTTCTCAGTGCCGGGAAACGATGGAGAAGACTGAAGGGAGTTCCAAGGTTAGCAGAAGTAGCAGAAGGAGTTATATTCGTTGAGGGAATTCGCCAGAATGTGGACGCCGCCTGATGGGTCATACCCAACATGTGATATTAACTCCGGGCCTGTTTCTGCCAGCCCTTAGGTAGAAAGGACGTTAGGACGCTCCAGTTCTCCGTCTGAATAAAGGGTTCCGGTGGTCCATGCTCATCCCTCCTGTTATAGGGTATGATGACCATGATGATCTTAAAAGTCCTGGAAATTCAATGCTTTAAGTTAGCGCATATAGGCCTCAAGGGAGGTTGTTTCGTCTGACCGCACTGCAGAACGTCCCTCCCTGAGATCAAAGAGGCGTATCTTTTCGATAAGACCACTACTGGCAAGTGTTTTGGTATGAGGTTTTCCCTCACATAGAGCCATTGAGTACAATCAAGACGAGATTACCCTTTGATCAGGACTTGTGCTCCATCACGCAAAAAGACAGGCACAGCCTCTAATGGGGCCTCCACTTCGACCCATTGCCCGCCCTGATGGTTCTTTTCGCTCTGGACTTCCGTCCATTGGGTGCCTTGCGGAAGGTAGACTTTCCTCGCCCTTACTCCCTCACCGGTGACCGGGGCAACCAGGATATCGGGCCCAAATAGGTAACTGTCCTCTACTTCAAAAGTCACGGGGTCGTGGGGGAAATCGAAGAACAAGGGACGCATGACGGGAGTACCATCTTCATGGGCCCGTCTCATCTGCTGCATGATGTAGGGCTTGATTCTTTCCCGCAGAAAAAGGAGTTTTTTAATGATTTCGTAGGCTTTTTCGCCGAATGACCAGATCTCGTTGGGTCCTCCGGTGAGTTCAGATGCACTACATTTATTGGGGTCTTTGGGGTAAGGCAATCGGAAGCCATGCAGTCGGAAAATGGGACAGAAGACACCGAACTGAAACCAGCGAACCATCAATTCCTGGAAGGAGGGGTCGGCGGGATCTCCCCCGTAAAAACCTCCGATGTCGGTGGTCCACCAGGGAATGCCGCACATAGCCATGTTCAATCCGGTCTTAACCTGTTTCCGAAGCGAATCATAAGTGGAGGGGATATCTCCCGACCAGATCACCACTCCGAAACGTTGGCTTCCCAGCCAGGCACAACGGATGAGATTGGCGATTTCACTTTCTCCTTCTGATTTCATCCCTTCATAGAAGGCTTGGGCGTAATAAAATGGATAGATATTACTTACTTCCAGACCGTTACCCAAGGAGTAGCGTATATTATCATAATCATAGGCCAATACATTAGGGTATTCGAATCCATGGCTACCCATTTCCGGTTCCGCCTCGTCCAACCAGAACATGCGGATGCCGTAACGGTAGTAATTCTCCTTGGCTTTTTGCCAAATAAAAGAACGAGCCTCAGGATTGGTGGAGTCAAAGTAGGTGGTCATTCCCCGGAATGTGAAAACAACCGGGACTCCTCGTTCGGTCCGCATTAGTAGGCCTTGGTGGGCCATCTCTGGATAGTTTTCGCTTTCCACGTCTACGGTGGGCCAGATGGAGACCACCGTTTTGATGCCCGCATCCGCAAGTTCCTGCACCATGGCCCGGGGGTCCGGCCAGTATTCTAGATCGAATCTCCAATCCCCCTGTTTCGGCCAGTGGAAGAAATCTACTACTATGACCGAAAGCGGTAATCCTCTTCGTTTATACTCCCGGGCCACGTCTAAGAGTTCTCCCTGGGAGCGGTACCTTAGTTTACACTGCCAGAAGCCAGCCGCCCATTCGGGAAGCAGCGGGGTTTTTCCGGTTATATTTGTGTACCTTCTAACAATGTCTGCCGGGGTATCTTCGCAAATCACTAAGTAGTCGATTTGCGACGTCGCTTCAGCAAACCACAAGGTATGATTACGAACCAGTTCGGCTCTTCCCACCGAGGGGTTGTTCCAGATGAAACCGTAGCCGCGGGTGGAGACCACAAAGGGAATGCTGATCTGGGTATTTTTCTGGGCCAGTTCCAAGGCGCAGCCCTTCAGGTTGAGGCAGTCATTGGCGTACTGTCCCATACCGTAAAAGCGCTCATCTTCAAAAGCTCTGAAATAGAGTTCGATCTGGTGCAAATCGCTTTTCCTGGACTTGTAATTTCTGGCCTTGAGAAGGTCCGCGTTTCGAACCCGGCCGTCGATCCACAGTTCCTCCAAGATAGGTTGTCCGGCACGGTTGGAATATCGAACGCTCCCGTGTTCGTCGATTTGAGCCTGGATGTTTCCATTGCTGATCCTTGCCTGACCGGATTCAATAAGAATTTGGGATTGGACTTCCGATTGGGGAAGAAGCGTCCAATCCCTTTCTTCAATGGTTGCGAGGACAGTGGACCGGAAGCGCAGACAATTGGCCCCGAACGGTTCGATCCAAATTATTTCTCCTCCTCCCCGCACGATGAGTCTACCTTTTTCCTGGCTGAAGGTCATCATCGGTTTTTCACCTCTTCCTGTTATTCTTTGAAGGCACCGGCGGTCAGCCCGGCGACAATGGCCCGGCCAGCCACCAAGGCGACGATAAGAGGCGGGATGGAAAAGATCATGCTTCCGGCCATGAGCATGTTCCATCGCACGCCGAATTGGCCTATGAAACGGTACAGACCGATACCCATGGGTTGAAGGGTGCGGTCTTGAAGAAAGGAAAGAGAAAAAATAAAATCCCCCCAGCCCAGGATCAGAGTGAGGGTGCTCACTGTGGCTATAGCCGGGCTGGCTAAAGGAACGATGATTCGCCAGAAAATTCTGAATAAACCCGCCCCGTCGATAAACGCTGCTTCCATCAAGCCGGTGGGTATTGACTGCATGTAAGCGTATAAGATGATGGTGGCAAAGGGAATGGTGAAAACAGAGATTCCCATGATAGCTCCCATGAAGTTATTGATCAGGCCGATCCGGCTGAAGAGCAGAAAAAGAGGAATGATGACGGCGGTCGCCGGAAGGACCTGGGCAAAAGCCAGCAAAAAAGAAACGGGCTTTCTTAGGGGAAAGCGGAATTTGGCCAGGGCAAAAGCGGAAGAGAGAGAAAAACCCAGGGTGAAGAACAGGGTTCCCAAGGATATGATCACACTGTTTCTGAGATAAGGCAGGAGCGTCGTCAAAGCATCTCTATAGTAAGCGAAGGTGGGATTGGGTGGAAAAAGATTTGGTGGTCTTTCGAAGATTTCCGAAACGGTCTGAAATCCACCGATCGCGATGAAATACAGCGGCATGACGATGATTACTGTAGGGATAAGAGCAGCTACGGTCCAACGCCATCTTTTAAAAGATTTTTTCAAGAGCGTTATACCTCCTCGGCCCGGGAGAGGTTAAGAATAGCGGTGAGAGCCACCACTATGATAAGCATGATCACCAGTACGCCAGAAGCCTGACCGAAGTCGAAACGACTGAAAGCCAGGAAGTAAGAAAACGTACTGAAAAGATGCGAGACGCCAGCCGGTCCTCCCATGGTGATGATCCAAACCAAATCAAATACTTTTACCGTAAAAATACTCCCCAAGGTAAGGGTGGCGATCATCACCGGTTTCAGGAGGGGAAGAATCACATATCGGATTTTTTGATATCCGCTGGCCCCGTCGATTTCAGCACTTTCGAAAAATTCCAGCGGTATTCCCCTTAAGCCGGTATAGAGAAGGACAAAATTGAAGGGAATTCCCAGCCAGATGTTGGCCAAGGTGACAGAGTATATCGGTAAATGACCGCTGGTTATCCAGGGGATGGGTCTGGCTATGATTCCCAGGAAGAGAAGAAAGCCGTTGAACATGCCTTTATCGCTGAAAAACCACCGGCAGAAAGACCCGCTCACGATGATGGGCAAAACCCAGGGGACCATGATCAGACTTTGTAAAATACCTTTAAGTGGGAACGACCGATTGAAGAGGAGTGAGAGCAGGAAACCGATAAGGAACTGAAAGAAAATGGAAAGAAAGGTAAATATAAGCGTATTGGTAAACGTCCTCTGGAACGTGGGATTATCCAACAATGCTCTATAATTTTCCAAACCGGTGTACTGAGCGGTACCCTGGATGAAGGTGGTGAAAGTAACATCCTGCAGGCTCAAGTAGACATTGTATATCAGGGGATACATGCTGAATAAAAGAACGTATAACAGGGCAGGAAGGAGAAAGAGGTAGACTTTGAAATTTGCTTTCATCTATAAGATTCTCCTCTTTTTGATCTCATTAGTAATACGAGGGGGACTTTGGTCCCCCTCGTATGGTTGGTTTTTTATTGTCCCAATGCGGCCGAAATGAGATCCCGGGCCATTTGCTTATAATATTCGTACTCTTCCGGTGTAAAGAGTCCCCTAATGGTTTGCGCCGCCTCCGTCAATGCTTCTTCAGGTGTCGCTATACCGGTAAGAGCTTTTTGTATCGCTGTCCATAAGGTGGAGGAAACATCGGGGTACTTCTCTACGCCACCGACCATGGGACGGGGAAGCGCGTAAGGCGCCTGGGCCAGGAATGGCGCCAAAGCGGGTCTTTGTTCCCGGATTATTTCGGCAACTGAGGCTCGGGTGGGAAGCCCTCCATGCTCGATGTTGGCTTGGAGCATTCCCTCGGGTGAAGCCAAGCGCTGGAGAATCTCCCAGGTGATGTCCAATTTCTCCGGAGCGATACCCGCTCCGATCCCGTAAGCCTCTCCACCGAAAGGAGTAATAGGTCGCATTCCTTCCCGGGGCACTGGGATAGGGGCCACTTCTACGTCACCAAGTTCTTCCAGAACATCCGGGGTGAGATGCCAACCGAATTCCCAGTTCCCATTGATCATCATGGCTACCTCTTCGGCCATGAACCACTGGGTCACGTCTCCCTGACCGGCAACGGTCACCACATCTCTGGGCGTATATCCACCCTCCACCAGGTCGGTCAACAGTTGTAAGGCCTCGATCGCCTCCGGCTGATCAAGCTCGAGAAGGCTCCCTCTATTGCTCCATAGGAAAGGTTGGAACTGCCAGGATCCTTCTTCAGAAGCTGTAGCGCAGAAACCCAGACTGTATACGCCGGTAGCTTCCTTGATTTTCTCACTGACCATTCTGAGTTCATCCCAAGTCGCTGGAGGATCGGCAACGCCGGCTTTATCTAAAAGATTCCGGCGGTACCAGAGGGCCAGGTTATTTGTAGTTATCTGCAAAGCGTAGATCTGATCGTCAACGCTGGTGAGTGCGCGATGTCCCGGGAAGAAGTCTTCCCAGTTTTCCCAACCCCATTCTCTCATCTGCGGTGAAATATCCTTGTATACTCCCGCCGCAATGAGGGAGGGAATCCAAGGGTTATCGGCCATGATCATTTCCGGTAAGGTTCCGGTGACAGCTTGCCGGAGAATGGTAGGAAGTAGTTCGGCAAAGGGGATGTAGACATGGTTTATTTGTACATGGGGATACTTTTCCTCGAATTCCTGAGCTACTCTACCTACAAACCTTGCCATCCCGCTTCCGGGATCGAAATAGTCCTGAATGGTGATGGTTATCTGTTCCTGAGCCAATGCCAGGGAGATTCCATTCAACATTAAGGCGACAACGAAGACCACCGCTATAATAGACTTTAAGTATTTACTCATGAGGAATGCCCTCCTTTTTCAACTTATTGAAGAATCATTATTCATCGTTCACCACAACACGATACTGAGAAACCAACAATCTACTCAGCATACAATAATACGTCTTTATATCACCTCCCCCTTTTTATGAAATAAAGCCGAAGAACAAGATGCGCCTTCGACGAAGTCAGCCTCCAAAAATTTTCCAACCGGTTTTCTGATCTCCCCCTCGATGATCTGCACGAGAAGCTTGGCCGTTTCGAACCCCAGCTCCTCGGTTTTAATTTTTATACCGGTAAGAGGGGGCACATAATAAAGATAATTATCGGTTTCGATATTAGCCAGAAAAGAAATATCCCGGGATACGCGCAGTCCCAATTCCTTCAAGGCTTTCATGGATTCCAGGACCAGGGGTTCGGAAATAACGAAGATGGCCGAAAAATCTACCCCTTTGTTTAGAGGCCGGCTTAAAGCTTTTTTGACTTCGCCCTTCGTGATCTCTTCACAGATAATCAAGTCTTCTTGAAAAGGAATTTTGGAGTCCATCAGAGCCCTTTTGTACCCCTCGAGTCGCTGTTTGGTAAACACCCTGGAAGGCGAGAGGCCCAAAAATAAAATGTCCCGATGTCCTAAATCTATCAGATATCTTACCGCCTGGTAAGCCACTTGCTCCTGATCATGATCGACCCAGCTGATATTGTTTATATCTCTTCCTTCGGGTTTTCCAATACTTACGAATGGGATATCAAATTGCTCGAGTACGGAAAAACGCTGATCATCAATAAATATTTCGCTTACGATCAAGCCATCAACGCTTTTACTTTGGACCAGGGATTCGTAGTGAAAACTGGTGTCACAGCTTTTCGAGCTGGTGGTGATAATAAGCTGGTAACTGAATTTTTCACAAGCCTTGGCTACTCCGGTAAGGAAACCGGGAAAGAAAAAGGTATTGGTAAAAAAGGCGGCTGGAAGATGGGGGAAGAGAAGGCCCAGTGTTTTGGTCCGATTGGTTTTGAGGCTCCGGGCTGAGTGTCTTGGGACATATCCATTTTCTTTAATAATCGTCTCAATCCTTTGCCGGGTCTTCGGACTGACTTGTTTTGTCCGTTCATTGAGTACATTGGACACCGTAGCCTTTGATACTCCAGCCAAAAACGCGATTTCAGAAATTGTCAGCAAGACCATCTCCTTAACCGGTTTAGTAAATCGGTTAAGGAGATTGTAAAAAAGAAAAACTCAAAAGTCAAGTAATGGTGATTCCACTGCAATAAGTAATTTTGCTGCAAAAGAACGAAGGAAGCCTGGGCCTGAGCTGCCTGAATCAGCCGCCGAAATCACCGCATTTTCGCAGCAAAAAGGCCAGGGATGGTCTTTTCAGCAGCACTGCAACCGGACGTGGTCATTGATGCGTGTGAGAAAATGCCAGATGAGGCGTTGCTGATGGCAACGGGGCCTTGCTGAAATGAGTTTTTGCAGCAAAATCAATGGTGGGTTGTTGTCAAGACTCTTTTAAAATGTCCCCTTGAGACCCCTCTTCTATAGAATCATACATGTTTTCCGTAGCCGTCTGTTCAGTATCCTTCTTGCGACGGGGTGTCATGGTCTTTTCCGGGACCCTGGTCAGATATGACCAGGGGGGTCCCTTCCTGCGCACTTAGCGGTAACAGTCCTCCTGCCTGTGCGACCTACTGTCAAGACTCTTTTAAAATGTCCTCCTTTTTCACTCTTTTAAAATGTCCTCTTGAACGTCACCTTTTATCAGGTATCATACAGATCCTTCGTCGCCGGACTGTGGAGATGGGGTCAATTCGTTGGTTGAGTTGTCCCCATCTCCACAGGAGTGGTCTTCTCTGCCGGTTTCTTACGCCGGGGAACCAAGAGACGCTGTTTCCTCCAGGGATGATCGGGAGGGGGGACATGTCCCGTATGGGGTATGCCTTTTTGCCCCTGGAGCGGCCCAGGCTCAGCTGTGGTAGGTCGTTGGGTTATCTCGGTACACTTCACCTCTTTCCCCCGGTAGACCAGGTGGATGGTCCCATCGAGCTGTTCCTGGACGGTCAGGCGCTGTTTGGCCGGAGGGCGCCACGACTGGGGGAGAACCTGGAAGAGGCGGTTGTGGTAGCGGACCACCCAGTCGTTACTCACCGTGCGTTCTTCTTCCAGGCAGAAGATCGTGGTGAGGTCACAATCCGGGGGGAGCGGGCGGTGGTAATCCACCGGGCTTCCGGGCGCTTTGGCGAACCTGGCGTTGAGCGTATCGGCAAAGGCGGGGAGGAGACGGTTGGCTGCCTCGATGTCCTTCACTCCCCGCAGGCGGAATTCCTTCACCAGGCGGTCCTGGTACACCCCGTGTTTACGTTCCACCCTGCCCTTGGCCTGGGGAGAAGAGGCCGGGATGATGGTAATATCCAGCTTCTGACAAGCCCGGCCGAACTGGGTGAGGGGAACCGCGCCGGCGAGCTGCTCATCCAGGGTGGGTTCCCGGTCGGTGAGGTAGACGTTCTTCCAGTCGACGTACAGGGCACGGGGAATCCCGTAGCGGAGGATCCAGGACCACAGGGCGAGCATAGCTCCCCTGGTGGTCTCCTCATGTTCCAGGTGGCCCAGGGTCTTTCCGGTGGCGTCATCGGTGAGGTCCATCAGGCATGCTTTTTCCCGGTTTTCAAACCAGTCATGGTGGCTCCCGTCCAGCTGGACCAGTTCTCCGAAATGCTCCTTGCGCATTCTCCTCTGCCGGTGTTGGGGGCTCTTTCTGGTTCTCTTCCACAGACCCTGGGCCAGCAGCCAGCGCCGCAGGGTCTCATGATCAATGGGGCAGTGGTCCTCCTCGGTCAGCTTCTCGGCCGCCAGGGTGGGTCCAAACCCCGCATACTGTTTCTGATAGAAGTCCAACACCTTTTGCTTGAACGCCAAAGGTTTGGCCCGGGGGGAGGGCTGGCCGCGGCGGCGGTGGATGAGACCCGCATCGCCCTCTTCCCGGTAGCGTTTGACTATTCTCCGGGTGTGCCGGTAACTGATCCCCAGAATCCGGGAGGCATCCCTGATGGTCATCTTCTTTTCCTGCACCCTGGCCAGGATGACCAGCCGGGTCCTTTCCTGCCTGCTCAATGCTAACAGTCCTCCTCCTGCCATGTGGGGGCCTCCTTCTTGTGAGGGTACCCCCTTTATACCTTGTTTTCAGCAAGAGGACATTTTTA
>DATIKP010000165.1 GCA_035477455.1 Atribacteraceae bacterium | reverse complement strand
CTACTGCAATAAGTAATTCTGCTGCAAAAGAACGAAGGAAGCCGGGGTCTGAGTTGCCTAAATCAGCCGCCGAAATCACCGCATTTTCGAAGTAAATATGCCAAGGATGGCCTTTTCAGCAGCACTGCAACCGGACGTGGTCATTGAGGCGTGCCAGAAAATGCCAGATGAGGCGGGGCTGATGGCAACGGGGCCTTGCTGAAATGAGTTTTTGCAGCAAAATCAAATTTTTAATTAAAAATGCCCTAACCTACGGGTTCTTGTGCGATATCAGGTTGAACTTCGGGTTCAGGTTGTTCGTTCGGTGTCGATCCGATCACGAAGCGCCCTTGCGAAACTTCGAGAAATTCCGGTTGCGTAAAATCCAGATCGGTGATCAATCCCAGGGATTCGATAGAGTTTTCCCCGAAATAGGTTCGGGTGAGGGTAAGGGCCTCCAGGACCTTGGTTTCATCCCGGTAGAGGAGAGACTGCGTCACAATCCGGTTCCCGTCGGCAGACACGACTTGAACCTGATGCTGGAAATGAAAATCTCCGGCATCGAGGTTGATGGAAGCTCTCCCGGCATTCAAAACCGCTCTTTTTTCCCCGTCCTCCCGTAAAATCAGCAATTCGACTTCTCCGCGGCTCAGCGCCTGGGAGGTTGCTTTGTTGTATTCCATCTCCTGGGCTGCGAGAACCCAACTCAACCGGCCGTCCTCCCATCCCCGGATCTGGATATCCCGCATAATGACCGGCTGCACGTCAACGCCCTCTTCTTCCTCTTCTTCACCGACCTCTCCGATCGCTTCCGGAGGTCGGTTTTCCAGGGAGAGGAAAACAATCAGAAAACCGGCAAAACAAACCCCGATGATCACCAACCATTTCTTCCACACACAGACACCTCTCTTGTTCAGTTCTCCGTTCTTCAACGCTCCAGCGCATAGGGCCAACAAGCAATCCCGCCATCCATGACCCGCAGTTTCGAAAATCCGGCGTTTTTCAGAATGAGGGAGGCTTCATAGCCGCGCAGGGACACAGTACAAAAACAAATTATCTCCTTGTCCCGGGGAAGTTCCTCGGCCTTCCGGGCAAGCGTACTCAAAGGAATGAGGATGCTATCGGGAATTCGCACCTCCTGGTACTCCCGGGGAGTCCGTACATCAAGCAGCAGGAAATCATCTCCTCGTTTTCGCTTTTTTTCCACCTCCGAGGGTGAGATGCCGGTCATAAACCCATCGAACTTGTTACGTAGAACATTCGCCGCCACGCAGACATTGTCGATAGCCGAGGCATAAGGCGGAGCATAGGGGATGTCGAGACTGGAGAGATCTTGCACCGACCCGCCGTAATGGAGGGCGGTGGTCACGGTATTCACGCTTTTCATCACCTCACCTGATCCGACGAATTGAGCTCCGAGCAGCTTGCCGCTATGCCGGTCTCCGATGAGTTTGCTAATCACCCTCTGTGAGCCAGGGTAGTAATGGGCGCGGTCGGTAGCGGGCACCAGGGCGTACTCGGCATCATACCCCAGTTCCCGGGCCTGTCTCACGCTCATCCCCACGCGGGCTACCGAGTAGTCGAAGATCTTGAAAACCGCGGAATTCAGCCCTCCCCGGAAGACTTCGTTCCCGCCATTGATATTGATGGCCGCCACCCGCCCTTGCTTGTTGGCGAGCGATCCCAAGGGTAGATAGGCTGGCTGGGAACAGACAAGATTTTGGGTTTCCACGCAATCACCCACGGCAAAGACATTAGGATCTGAGGTCCTCATGAACATATCCACCTGGATCCCGCCGGTGGCACCAAGCTCCAGGCCGCAATGGCGGGCCAGATCGGTATTGGGCCGAAATCCGGTGGCTATGATCGCCATATCGGCCTCATAAGTCCCCTTATCGGTCACGATCCTCTTAAGCACCCCTTCCTGGCTCTCAAAGTGTAGAACCCGTTCATCGACCCGGACCGTCACCCCCTCTTCCTGGCAATAACGGCGGACCAGGATCCCCATATCTTCGTCCAGGATCGGCAGGATCTCGGGAAGCACTTCGATTATGGTGACCGAAAGCCCGCTCTTGACCAGACTTTCGGTCATTTCCATGCCGATGAGGCCGCCGCCGATGATCACTGCCTTTTTGGCGAGTTTCTCCCGGATGATCCACCTGATCGCCTCGGCATCTTCAATGCCGTGTAGGGTATAGACGCGGGAGAGATCCATCACCGAAAGTTCGGTTCCGGGGAGATCGCTATCCCGGGCTTTGATCGGCGGCACGGCGACCCTGGCTCCCGTGGCGAAGACCAGCGTATCATAGGGCCAGAGGCTCACTTCTCCGGAATCCAAATGACGGGTCTCCACAATTTTTTTCTCTCGGTCCACCCGGACCGCTTCGGTCCGGTTCAAGGCTTTGATCCCCTTGATTTTCTCGAAGAACTCGGGATCCCGCATCACCCCGGCGGAAGTCTCCATCAATTCCCGTTGTTCTTCTATCTCTCCACTCACGTAGTAAGGCAGACCACATCCGGCATAGGAAAGAAATTCACCCCGTTCGATGATGGTTATTTCTGCATTACGGTCGAGGCGACGAAGCTTCGCCGCGACTTTGGGGCCCGCCGCCACTCCACCGATAATGACCACCTTTTTGCTCAAGGTCTTCTCCTCCCTCGTTATCAATATAGAAGTTACCGGAATGAAAAATGTCGCTCGGAACTGCAGGGTTGCATGAAGAAACCCGACCGCGCCCTTTCCATTGCCTGAAGCTTTTTCGGTAAGTCCCGCCGTCCTCTCACGCTGATTTGACACCGCAATGAAGTTCTTTTATGCTTAACCCACTATGACCGCCTGGCATGTTATCGTCATCGGCGCCCAAAATTTTCTCTACGACAAAGAGCTCAAAATCCTGGTGGATTGCGGAATTGGAAAAGATCTGGTGAAAACCCTGCTCCGGGAAATCGGAGCGGTAGGGGCCTGTTGGATGACCCATGCCCACACCGACCATTACGGCGGACTTAAATACCTTCTGAAATCGTCACCCGCCGTCCGGATCTTCGCCCCGCCCGGTGAGTTTCCTTTTCTGATCAATCCCGATCTCGAACCGGCTCTTCTCTATGGCGGATACTTTCCAAAAGCCCTGGCCACCCGTTGGCTGCTTGGACCATCCGACCTTCCAGTTCAGGAACTCGCCTTCGAGAGCTATCCCCATATCGATTTCGTCCCTCTCCAAGGCCACTCTCCAGCCCTTTTTGGCATCGCCTGGGATGGGATGCTGTTCACGTCCGATGCGCTATTCGGACAAGAAATACTGGTCAAATATCCTCTGCTTTACCACTACAACCCGCTTCAGGCCCTGGAAACCCTGAAGACCCTGGAAAAGCACTATGAACGGTTCCTTCCCGCCCATGGGAGTGCCGGGGGAAGGGAACTGCTCGCCGGAAACCGCTCCTGTATCGAACGGGCGTTCAACGCTTGCCTGGAAATCGCCGGAGAGGGCACCGTCACACTCGACGGATTGATCCAATCGGCTATGGAAAGACTCGCGCCGGCGAAAACCATCGAAACCTACTTTCTAAGTCGTTCGGCTCTGGCGGGGTATGTCAGTGCCCTGGAGCGGGAAAAACAGCTGACGCTTGTCCTGGAGTCCGGCCAGGTATTGGTTCAAATACCGTGAATCGTGAACAGTGAGTGGTGAGTTGAATAAGCGACGCCTTGCGCTTGTTCAGGCACAGATTCCCGGTTCATTTTACCTCCTTATTTAAACTCTCTGATCGCTTACCGGTATTCGTTGAGAGCCTCAAACAAAGCCAGGAGATTCTCCACCGGGATATTAGCCTGGATGTTATGTACCGCGGCAAAAACGAATCCGCCATCCGGCTGGAATGATTCGATCAGGGCCCGGGCTTCTTCCTTGACTTCTTGAGCCGTACCAAAGGGAAGGGTCGTCTGAGTGTTGATACCCCCTCCCCAGAAGGTGAACTGTTTTCCGAAATCCCGCTTAAGAGCGGAAGGAACCATTTTCGCCGCGGAGATTTGCACCGGATTGAGAATGTCGAAACCGGCTTCCTGCAAGTCGGGAAGAAGGTCCCAAATCGATCCGCAGGTATGGATGAAGACCTTCCATTTGGTATGTTCATGAATCCACTGGTTCATCTTTTGGTGAAAGGGTTTGAAGAGTTCCCGATACAATATCGGGGAGACGAAGGGACAACTCTGGGAACCAAAATCGGTACCGGAAAGGACAATGACCTGGATACGGCTGCCCACCGCCTGGTGGAAACGTTCCAGATTGCGCAGGCCGATCTCCGACATTCGGGAGAATACCTCGCTCAAATACTCTTTCCGGGTCACCAGGGATACGTACCATTCTTCGACATCCCGGATACCGGCCGGCTCTTTCATGGTTGGTCCGGGCACGAGGGCAATATCGCCCAGGTTGGTTCCCGGTACTCCTCCGAAGACTACCGCGTAATCGGTTTCCTCATAGAGGCGCCGCGCTTCCCGTTCATAATACGCAAGGTCCTCCTCAGTCAAGGGTTGATATTCGGCGATCTGGTCTTCCACCCGGAGGTCCTGGTCACCCCGGATCGGCTTCTGGCGAATGACCGCATCGTGGTAAAAACCGCCCCCGGGCATCTTGCCGGAAGGAGAAGCGCTGGTGTCTCCCTCCGGGTATTGATAAATGTCTCCCAGGGCATCGGGGAGGGTGTTGAATTTCTCGGGCACCAAAAGAGGCGTTCCGTCAAAAAAGATCCAGGGCTTCCAGCGTTCGTTCTTGAATCCGAAGAAATTTTTCGGCGCCGGTAAGCAGATCGTATCGATCCCCAGGACCGTGCGCAGTTCATTATCCACTTCGCCCAGCATTTGGAAAGGATCAAAAACCTTTACCGGTTCATTGGGTTTGATCAGGCCCAGGGCCACTTTGATTTTATGGAGACTGGAGACATGGATACCGGTAATCAGTGTTGAACCGAGATCCAAAGGAAGGATGTCCGGTTCCTGATGGTTAAGGCTGGCGATCACCCGTTCTCTTGGGGTCATTGATGGTACCTCCCTGTGAATTCGCTTACCTCGTATCAATCTCCCCTTGTTGGGAGAGAAGGCTTTCTCCTTCTTGATTCCGTTCCTTCTCCTGATAGCTGAATGCTTTCCTGACAGGTTTTTTCAATTCTGCGGACGTTCACTCCACCTTTCAGAATACAATAGCAAAACGGTGGATGATAGACCAAATATGTGCTCTGACTTTATATCCTGTCCCCGGTATTCCTGTCCATCCCACAACCCCGGAGGTGGTCCCATGTCTCTATGAAATGCCCCAGGTGAGACCTTTTTGGCTCCCGTGCTTCATTCAAAACGAACTCTCGAAACCGTTCCTCCTCATTCCTAAACTGCTCCGTTTCCATAAAACCGGCGAAATGAACAAGACGAAGCCAGAGCAGATAGGTGGTTAAGACATCATACTGGTTGTAGATGATGATTTTTTCCCGCTCGCCTCTGAGCCACAAGGTGGCGATATGTTCGCCGTCCGCGTTGATTTTTCCGGGGATGCGGCATGCGACAGCGATTTCGTGGAGAGAGGGAGTGGTTTTTCCCCGCTCTCCGATAATCCGCATAAGATCGACATTCCAATCGTTATCTCGGTTAAAATAGTCCGGTTCCTCCCAGCGACCGCCCTTCCGGTGAACAAACTTCTCAGCCCGGATCCCATGGACCAAAGACCGCTGCAGGATTATTTTCAGATCCGACCCCTGGGAATTGTAGCCAATCAGTTGCGGACGGAACTTCCCCACCTCATCGAGAAACGCGGTCAAAACGGTGGCTTCCCCCTGGTCCTTTTCACTGTCATGAGTCAGAGGGAGCGAGTGGAGATGAAAGGTTATCTCTTCTTCTTTTTCGCGTCTAACCAGGATCGAAATGACTACCACCCGACAGAGGGCTGTTTTTAAAAAAGGCATCGGTTCCTCCGGGGTCGCTCCTCCCCGCTTCCACATTTCCCGAACCACTTCTTCATCGCTCAATGAAGCGGGTAAGGCATAAATCACCCTTCCGGTGACCGGGTCGGGTACCCACTCCGCATCGAAGATCCAGACCTGTTCTCCTATTTTACGAAACATAGCGACCTCCTTTCCTGCTTTCATCCTTTGAGCACAATTATCCTGGTTCCTGTCGGTATAGCCATATTCGCACAGGAAACGGCAGCGGATCAAGTGATCATCGAACCCTTTTTAGGTAGATCGTTCGCTTCTTTTTCAGGATCATCCAGAAATCCCCCCTGACTTCGAACGTTTTCCTAACATCCTTCCCGGTAAAATTTTAGGAAAATGGCATTAAACCGGAGTAGTTTATACACAATGAAAGGAAATATGACCATACTACCACACCCAAAGAGTATTGCGGATGCGGAATCCTGGGCTTGGTCCTGGAAAAGGGACCATTGCATGTTTACAGTGTTTTTCGGTACCAACAACAGCCGCCTACAACCGGACCCTGCCTGTGTCCTTGATCATCATCAAAGCACACATCTTTCGGGACCTCGCCCACTGGAGGGGCTCCCCCTCTCTCGCTTTTGACCACCCCACCCACCGTTGCCGAATTGATCTTCAGTATCGAATCCAGGGCCGTACACTGCAAGCATAATTCTCCACTCCTGTTTGCGCCGGGGTGACAAACCTGGGTGGAAAATGATAACATTAGGGAGTGATGATTTTTGGGAGTGATGATTGATGAACAATACAGCCATGATCCTGGGGATCATTGGTGGTATCCTGGGAATGATTGTGTCGGCTTTGGCCATCGCCGCCGGTTTTGTCGTATGCTTCCTTGCCCGGGCGATCCCCTCCCATGTCCAGATTCCGTTTCCCATCGACCGTATTTTCCCCTTTATCGGCACACTGACTACACTCCGAGGTCTCCTGTCCCTGACTTGGGCCATCATCGCGCTGGTCGCAGCGACAATGGTCAAACGGAAATCGCCGGCCCCGGGCATTGCGCTCCTAATCGCTGGTATTGCCGGTTTTCTTTTTCTGTTCATTGGATTTTTGGTTCCCGGTGTGTTGATCATCATCGCCGGGGTGCTGGCCTTGACCGATCGCGAGGAAAAACCAGGGGATCGCTCCGGCAATCACCGGGACACTCCCGCTCTGTAAGCAAACATCCCCTCCTCAATTTTCCTGCTCGCTGCCGTCGGGCACCGACCGGTTAACTCCCCTGGTCATCACTCCCTGAGAGGGATTCTTTGACCGGAAAGATTTTTTCTGCTGAGGATTATCACGGCGGTGAGGAGGGAACCATAGCACCGGAAACGACTACCGTTTCCAATACAGCACTACCGGTTGTTTGCGGGGTCGCTCTTCTCCCGGCGCAGCCGGATACCCCAGGATTATGGGTGCGATCAGGTCATACCCTCCCGGTACTTTCAATTCCGCTTTTACTTCCGGAGTGTTACCATACTCATGGGCAAAGCCGATCCAGCAGGAACCAATCCCCCGGTCCCAGGCACCGAACATCAGGTTTTGGGCAGCCATACTGCAGTCGTAGGCCGCGGAAAACGCTTTTTGGTCACCGTAAATCATGATCAGGACCGGCGCTTGGTAGAACAGGTGATACGTCGGGTCGGCCAGCATCTCCCGATAGCGGGCCAACTCCGGTGCCTGCATCAGGTTTTTGAGCACATAATCCTTGCAACGGTCAGAAAAATCCTGTAGATAATCCTGATCCTCGATCACCGTAAAAGCCCAGGGCTGGAGATGCATCCCGCTGGGAGCCCAGGTGGCCAGTTCCAACAATTCCCGAATCGTACTTTCCGTAAGAGGCTCCTTCCGATACTTTCTGATGCTCCGCCTGGTTCGAATCGCTTCCGTCAATTCCATATTTCGTTCCTCCCTTTTACCTATGCTCATGATTTCTCCAAAAAACCGATCTAAAGCATGCCTGGTCTTTTCATCCCGGCCGTCCCCGGACGATGGAGTAGGCGGCCAGAGCGATGGAAGCCAGTTTCCCGTAATGTGGTTCATTGCGGGAGGTCAGGATGACCGGACGTTTCCCTCCCAGAATCAACCCGGCCATCCGGCCCCGGGCAAAATATATGACCGCCTTGGCCAAGACGTTGCCAGTATCGATATCCGGTACGAGCAAGAGATCCGCATGCCCGGCGACCGGACTCTCGATTCCTTTATGGAGGGCCGCTTCTTCATCGATCGCTGCGTCCAGGCTGATCGGACCTTCGACCAGAGCTCCCATGATTTCCCCCCGCTCAGCAATCTTCTTCAGTTCTCTGGCTTCCACCGTCGAGGGCACCTTGTCCGACACTCTTTCATTGGCACTGAGCACCGCCACCCGGGGCTCTGCGATCCCGATGGCCTGAAGAAAACGCACCGCATTGTGGAGTATGACCTTTTTGCGGGCCAGATCCGGATTGACGTTGAGGCCGCCGTCACTGACATAAATGAGGCGGTAATACCCGGGGATTTCCAGGGCGGCCAGGTGACTGAGGATCCCCTCACCGCGTAACCCCCCTGATGGGTCGAGAATGGCATGAAGAAAATCAGCGCTGTTGACCATCCCTTTCATCAGGATGTCCGCCTTTCCACTCCCAACTTCGGCTACCGCCCGGACGGTCGCCTCGACCGGGTCAGCCACATCGATGATCTCAATACCCCGGAGATTCAAGCCGGTTTTAAGGGCCAGCCGCCAGATCCACTCTTCATGGCCCAGCAAGGTTATATCCACAAAATCTTCTTTCCTGGCTTCCCGAACTGCGGCCAGGACTTTTTCATCCGCGGCGGCGGCCACACACAGACGGCATTTTCCGATTTTTTGCACCTCCCGGATGATCTGCCGGAAGTTTTCGAAACTCATCAATCAAGCCTCCCCATAAATCCTTGCCGTCTCGTGCCCCTGGAGCACCGATAAGGCCCCGGAAGCCAGGGCCTCCATCTCGTGTTCCCCGGGCACGACCACCAGGGGGGCGATAAAAGCCACTCGTTCAGCAATCAAATCAGTCAGTAACCGAGAGTGTGCCAGTCCTCCGGTTAAGAGCACCCGATCCACCTGTCCGACCAATACCGCCGCCATCGCTCCGATTTCCTTACCCACCTGGTAGGCCAGGGCCTCGACTATCTCTTGCGCCTTACCCTCTCCCGCGCTGATGCGCTCTTCCACTTCTCGGAAGTCCTTGGTCCCCAGATAGGAAAACAGACCACCCCGCTCGGTCATCAACCCATACAATGCTTCCCGGGTATATTGACCTTCGAAACATAGGTCGATGACGGCCAGCACCGGCAGCGTTCCGGTCCGCTCCAGGGAAAACGGACCTTCACTCTGGGCATTGTTGACATCGATCATGCGTCCCTGCCGATGGGCGGAAACAGAAACACCGCCCCCGAGGTGGGCCACGATCAGGTTCACTGTCTCATAACTCCGGCCTAGATCCAAGGCGACTTTTCGGGCCACCGCCCGGCTGTTGAGGGCATGGGATCGGCTCAGGCGGGGAATTCCCGCCAGGCCCGAGTACCGGGCTACCTCCTCCATCTCATCCACGACGACCGGGTCCACTGTATAGGCCGGAACATTCCATTCCCGGCCCAAAGTCAACCCGATCATCCCTCCCAGGTTGGAGGCATGCCTTCCGTAGCGGCCGGTAGACAGATCGTCCACCATCCTTTCATCCACCCGGTAGACTCCACCTGGCAAGGGCCGGAGAATCCCCCCTCTCACGGCCAGAGCCGAGAAAGCTTCTGGTGAAAATCCCTGGTTCTGGACAAACTGGACCACCTGTCTCTGCCGAAAGTCAGCCTGTTCCAGAACATCTCTATATTCCGCCAGTTCGGTCAATGAATGTTCGATGGTGTAGCGTATCCGGCACTCCTCCCCATCGAATACGGCCAGCTTGGTCGAGGTGGAACCCGGATTGATCACCAGAATAAGACTCATAGAATGGTGATTGGTGATCGGTAAACAGTTGCCGGTGTAAGGTTGCCCTTCCCTCAAGCCCCTTCCTCCAATCTTTTTCCACCCTCTCTCAGCCTTTTTCCAACCTTCCCTCCTATTTTAGCTCATAGATTCCCGCATAAACATCCCTTTCTTTCTCTGTTTATTCATCACCGTTCACTATTCACCGCATTTACGCCCATGTATAATGAATATATGCAGAAGACCCCGCCGAAGCGAATCCGGGCAATTTTCTTTTTGTTTTGTGCCGCTTTATGCTGGAGTCTGGGTGGTTTATTGATCAAGATCGTGGACTGGAATCCCCTGGCCATTTCCGGTATGCGCAGTGCCATCGCTTGTCCGATCATATTCCTGTATCTGCGCCGCCCCAAATTCACCTGGTCACGGGCCCAAATCGCTGCAGCCATATTCTACGCCATGACCGTCATTTCTTTTGTGACCGCGAACAGAATGACGACTGCGGCCAACGCCATTCTTCTCCAATATGGAGCCCCGGTCTACGTCGCCCTGTGGGGTCATCGGTTCCTGGGGGAACGGGCCGGTCGGAAAGACTGGATCACCATCACCGCCGTTTTGGGAGGCATGACCCTTTTTTTCTTCGATGGATTGGCCATCGGCAACATTCTGGGAAATCTGGTCGCAGTGGGAAGCGGTCTATCCTTTGCCTTCCTGATCGTTTTCCTCCGCCAGCAAAAAGATGCCTCTCCCCTGGAATCGGTTTTTCTGGGAAACCTGGTCGCCGTCCTGATCGGCCTTCCTTTCATGGGTTTCGGTTTTCCCACCGATGGGATAAGTTGGCTGAGCCTCCTTCTCCTGGGTGTGGTCCAGATCGGCCTGGCCTATCTTTTTTATACGGAAGCCATCAAGGAGGTCACCGCCCTGGAAGGGACTCTGATACCAGTGATCGAACCGATTCTCAACCCCCTGTGGGTTTTCCTGCTGCTTCTGGAAATCCCAAGTCCCTGGGCTCTGGTAGGAGGCGGGGTAATCATCCTCTCCATCGTCATCCGTTATCTCCTTCCTTCCCTCCGCCGGGAACGTGCTGAACCTCTTCCGTAAATATCGAAAGACGTAAGGATTGAGACGAAGGCATTGCGCAATGCTCAGACATTATGTGTAAGTTTCCAGGTGTTGCCTGACTTCGCTTGGGATGGCTCTTTCCTGGGGATAGTTTTTTTGGTAGAATAGTTTGGGAAGTATTGTATTCAGGTGAAACCATGGACAGATACGGAGAGGGAAAACGGATTCTCTCAATTGGGGAATATGCGAATCGAACCCCCGCGTTATCTATCCTTTTCAGGTTCTTCGAGAATACCCCGATCGGCTTTCGTCTCGGCACGCCCCCCCATTGGCGATCTTGCACAATGGCTTTTTGAGACAACCCCAGAAAGCGTCTATGAACAAGATGATATCTCCGGAAGCCAACGTTTTCGGATTCAAGTCTTCAATCCGAATCCCGGCTAGCGTGTCTGCCTGATGAACCCAGCCGAGACAAACTGGAAACCGGATCGGGATGGCCAGGAAAGATGGGATCGGGAACGATTGATTCTGAACCTGGCCATCCGCTTTATCAACCTCCCTCCCACAAAAATCGATGAAGCGTTACAGGAAGCCCTGGCGGTGGTGGGGACTTTCACCCGCTCAGACCGCTGCTATCTCAACTTGTATGACTTCAAAGAAAAAATAATGGCCAATTTATTCGAGTGGTGTGCCCAGGGCATCACTCCGGAACATGAAACACAATTAAGAATCCCCTTTTGCTCTCTTCCCGAAGTCGTGCAGGCTCACCGCAGGGGTGAACTGTTTTTCGTTCCGCTGGTTAAGGCCCTCTCCCCCGATCAAGCATTACGCCGCTATCTTGAAGGCCAAAACGTTTTTTCGATGATCATGCTCCCCATGATGAACGGGACTGAATGCCTGGGATTCGTCGGCTTTGACTCTGTCCGGAAGCCCCGGACCTGGTCTGAGGAGGAAATCAGCCTTTTACGCATATTGGCCGAACTGTTCACCAACGCCGAACAGCGTCGCCGTTATGAGGAAACCTTAGCCCAGGAACGCCTGCGTACCGAAACGCTGATCGAGACCCTCCCGGACACCAACATTTATTTCAAAGACCGCTCCGGTCGATTTCTCCGGGTGAACCAGGCCCAGGCGCGCACACTGGGAGTCAATCACCCCGACCAGGCTTTGGGAAAGACGGATCACGACTTCTTCACCAAAGAGCATGTTCGCTGGGCCAAAGAAGACGAAGACCGCGTGATGCGCACCGGGATCCCCCTGGTTGGCCGAGTGGAGCGCATCGGAAGCGCGGGCGAATATCGGTGGGTTTCCACGACCAAGGTTCCCATGCGCGGGATGGGAGGAGAAATCATCGGAACCATGGGCATAACCCGGGACATCACCAGTCTGAAGTCAACCGAAGAAGCGCTGCGGCTACGTGAGTCACAGCTCTGGGCTATTATCGACAACCAGCTCGGTCTGATCGTTCTCAAAGATTGCGAGGGGCGGATTCTGATCGTGAATAACGCCTTCTGCCGGAGTTTTGGTTTGAACGATCCCAAGCAAGCCGTGGGAAAAAGCGATTATGAATTTCATCCCCCGGACCTGGCTGAAAAATACCGTTTAGACGATCAGGAAGTAATGCGCACCGGGAAACCTCTGGTGGTCGAGGAGACGATCCTTGACCGGGGAGAGCGCAAAACGTTCGAAACGTCCAAATCCCCGATACGAAATGAGCAAGGGGAGATTCTGGGGGTCACGGTTTTCTGCCGGGACATCACCGAACGGAAAAAGGCGGAAGAACGCATCTGGGCATTATCTTTTCGCGATCATCTTACCGGTCTTTACAACCGGGCTTTTTTCGAGGAAGAGTTTCACCGTTTGGGAAACAGCCGTGAACTGCCGTTCGCTATTATCCTGGCCGATGTGAACGGCTTGAAGCTGGTCAACGACGCCTTCGGTCATGACCGGGGCGACGAACTTCTGATTCGTTTCGCCGCCGCTCTCACGCAAACCTTCCGCAAGGAAGACATCGTCTCTCGCTGGGGCGGTGATGAATTTATTGTGCTCCTTCCCCACTCCAACCCCTCAGTGATCGAAGAGGTTATAGCACGGCTGCATCACGCTTGCCGGGAGGCTGCCAGCGATCAGCTCCCGCTCTCCGTCTCGGCAGGATACGCCATGAAAGAAGATCCGGATACTCCCTTAGACCGTGTGATCCGGGAGGCGGAAGAACGGATGTACCAGCACAAACTGGCCGAAAGCCGCCGTACCCATCAGGCGATTATCGCCTTTCTCGAAGGGTCTCTGCAGGTATCTGCCCGGGAAACGGAAGCCCATGTTCACCAGGTGCGCCGACTGGCCCGGGCAATAGGATCGGCTCTTCCTCTGCCGGAAAGCGCTCTGAACGACCTGGAACTTTCCGCCCGGCTCCACGACCTGGGAAAAATCGCTATTCCCGCCAGGATACTGGACAAACCCGGCCCACTCAATCCTTCGGAATGGGAAACGATGCAGACCCATCCCACGATCGGTTATCGGATCACGAAGTCTTCCCCGGACTTAAGCCGGATCGCCGAAGTAATACTCGCCCACCACGAACGCTGGGATGGAACCGGGTACCCGCAACGGCTCAAAGGAGAAGCGATCCCCCTGCTTGCCCGGATTATCGCGATTGCCGATGCCTACGATATCATGACCCGCGGCCGGCCCTACCGCAAGCGAATCGCCAAAGCCGCCGCCCGACAAGAACTCACCCGGTCCAGCGGCAGTCAGTTCGATCCCCGCCTGGTGAACCTATTTCTGTCCCTTCCGGACATCAAATAGGGTACGTATTGGCCGCATAGGTCAAGGTAGTTATCTAAACTGTGCCAGACTCTCGATCAAACCCCTCCCTATTTTATCTCCTCCTCAACCTAAAGGATAGACGCCATTTTGCCGGGCTTCTTGATAGGCCGCAATGATGTTCTCCGGAGAAATTTCCGAAAGAATATTGTGAATCTGGGTGAAGACAAACCCTCCCCCCGGTCCGAAGATCCGCAAGCGCTCCCGGACCTGCCGGCGTATCTCGTCTAGGGAGCCGGAGCGTAATACTCCCTGGGTCTCCACCCCTCCACCCCAGAAAACCAGGTCCCGGCCAAACTCACGCTTGAGCTGAACCGGGTCCATTTTCGCTGCGGTAGTCTGAACCGGATTGAGAATGTCCACGCCGATCTCGATAAGATCTGGAATCAGGTCATAAATGCTCCCACAAGAGTGGAGGAAGAGCTTGATCCGGGGATTCAACCGATGAATCTCTTCATAGAGCGCTCTTTGGTACGGTTTGATTAGCCGGCGATAGAGTTGTGGTGAAATATAGGGGGCGTTTTGGGTGCCCAGGTCGTCCCCTACCTGGATGATATCCAGGTCCTCCCCTACCGCTTTTAGGTATTTTTGCACATTCCGGAGGTGACTTTCCAGATTTTTTTCATTAAAATACCCGGCCAGGGAGGGGTTTTCTATGAGAAACATCAGATATGGTTCAT
>DATIKP010000164.1 GCA_035477455.1 Atribacteraceae bacterium | reverse complement strand
CACCCCAAGGATAATCACCAGCGTCACGGTGAACAGGAGGGGGTTGATTTCGCCAACCCGCATAAGAGCTAAACTGGACAGAAGCTGCGGTCCAATTCGGGCAACGATCCCCGCAAAGATCAACAGGGAAATACCATTCCCAATTCCAAAATCAGAAATCAACTCGCCGACCCACATGATAAACATCGTTCCCGCCGTCAAAGTGAGAATGACAGTAATTCGGTACGGCCAGCCGGGAGTAAAGACTACGCCCAGGCCTTCCATCCATACGGTGATCCCAAATCCCTGAACCACCGCCAGAAGAATGGTTCCCCAGCGTGTGAGTTGCGCAATCCTGTTTCGTCCTTCTTCGCCGGATTTGGCCAGTTCTTCGAGCTTGGGCACTACAGAAGTCAGCAATTGCATGATAATCGAGGCATTGATGTAAGGCATGATTCCGAGGGCCAGAATAGAAAAGCGACTGAGAGCTCCACCGGCAAACATGTCGAAAAGTCCCAGCAATCCACCCTCGGCAAAGATGTCGGCTAAAGCCCGCGGGTCCATCCCGGGAACCGGAATATGTGATCCAATACGGTAGATTACCAGCATCATCAAGGTAAAGATCACCCGTCGCTTGAGATCGGGGATTTTAAAAAGCTTGAGCAGTGAATCCCACATCTCAAACTACCTCGGCCGATCCGCCCTTTTCTTCAATAAGGGCTCGGGCTTTACTGGAAAATCCTTCAGCTTTGACCGTCAATTTCCGGTTGATATCCCCGTTCGCCAACACCTTGATCTTCTTTCTCTTTCCCGGGGTTTTCCGGACAATCCCAGCCTTGATCAGGACCGCGCGGTCAACTTCCGATCCGTCTTCAAACCGGTTCAAGTCCCGAAGATTCACGGTCTGCCACCGGTCGGCATATATGTTGTGAAATCCTCGTTTCGGCACTCTCCGAACCAGCGGCATCTGACCACCCTCGAAATGAGGGTGTATGGAACCACCTGAACGGGACTTTTGCCCCTTATGTCCCCGGCAGGAGGTTTTTCCATGCCCGGATCCGATTCCTCTCCCCACCCGTTTTTTTCGGTGAAAGGATCCGGCTTTCGGTTTCAGATCATTTATCTTCATAGTAAGCGTTCTCCTCTGCCCTGGCTCCTTCGACCCTGAGAAGGTAGCCGACCTTATTCACCATGCCGAGTATTGATGGGGTGTTCGGTTTCACAACCGATGTGTGCATACATCTTAAGCCCAAGGCCTTAACCGTTCTTCGATGGGCCTTCGGACGACCGATCAGGCTTTTCTGAAGAGTAATTTTCACGAATTTCGCATCCATTCCCGCTGCCCCTCTCATTCGAAGAAATTCTGAGTCGCCTTGCCTCTTAGTCGGGCAACAATACGGGGATCTTTCAGCTCGATAAGGCCCTGCATGGTCGCTCGGGCGACATTGATCGGATTGTTGGTATTTAAAGATTTGGTCAGAATGTCTTCGATGCCCGCCATTTCCATAATCGCGCGGACCGGTCCTCCGGCAATGACGCCGGTTCCTGGTGAAGCGGGCTTCATGACCACCAATCCCGATCCGAAACGCGCGTTGATTTTATGAGTGATCGTGGATCCCCGGCGAGGAAATCGGATCAAAGATTTCTTGGCCCGTTCGACCGCTTTTCGCACAGCCTCGGGAACTTCTTTGGCTTTTCCAATACCGATGCCGACAACCCCGTCTCTGTTTCCTACTGCGACAATGGCTCGAAATCCAAAACGTTTGCCGCCCTTGACCACTTTGCTGACCCGATTAACGGCAATTAATCGTTCTTCCAATTCAAACCCATCAGGCTTCACTCTCTCCATTCTATTCCCTCCACCCGTCAGAATACGAGTCCGCTTTCTCTGGCACCCTCGGCCAACGTTTTCACCCGGCCGTGATAAAGATATCCTCCCCGGTCATAGACAGCTTTTTCCAAATTATTTTCCAGTGCTTTCTTTCCAACAAGCTTGCCCACTTCTCTGGCAACCTCTGTTTTAGTACCCTGAAAAGATTTAAGTTCCGGGGAAAGAGAGGAAACCGCAACCAAAGTATGACCCTCTTCATCGTTGATCATTTGAACATAGATATGATTAAGACTTTTAAAAACACATAGGCGGGGCCGGTCCGAGGTCCCGTGGATTTTTTTTCGTACCCGTCTATGCCTTTTCTTCCGCCGTTGGTTTTTTTCCAACACAGACATTCTCGGTTCCTCCCTTATTTCGCGGTGGTTTTTCCTTGTTTTCTACGAATCACTTCATTCAAATACCGTATACCGGTTCCGGTATACGGTTCGGTTTTTCTAAGGATTCGGATTTTTGCCGCAGTTTGACCGACTTGTTGTTTGTCTATGCCTTTAACCTTCAGAATCTGCCCCTCAACTTCGAAGGAGATACCTTCCTGGGGCGGGATATCCACCGGGTGGGTAAAGCCAAGATTCAGAATCAATCCTTCCCCTTTTTTTTGTACCTTATAACCCAATCCGTTGATTTCCAAGGCTTTTTCAAACCCGTTAGTGACCCCATCAATCATATTAGCGATCAGTGTCCGGGTCAAGCCATGCAATGAACGATCAAGTTTGGTAGTGCCGGTGGGAACCACGGTGATCTCGTTCTCCCGGTGGACAACCTTCATCCGGGGATGAAGGTTCTGTTCCAATGCTCCACGCGCGCCTCGAACCTTAATCCAATTATCCTGCATCTCTACCGTCACGCCCTGGGGAATGGAAATGACTTTTCTCCCTATCCGGGACATGGTGAATCCTCCTTTTACCAGATGTAGCAGATAACTTCACCGCCGACACCATTTTTCTTGGCTGCTTTACCAGTCATAACACCCTTGGATGTCGAGATCACGACCGTACCCATGCCTCCCAGGAGAATGGGGATCTCGTTTTTTCCGGCATAGATCTTTAATCCAGGCTTACTGATCCGCTTCAGCCCGTTGATGACCCGTTCCTTGTTCACACCATACTTGAGTTCGACAATCAGCGTTGGTTTATGTTCGTTTTTTGCGGATACCCGATACTCGGCAATGTATCCTTCCTCTTTCAGGATCTTGGCTATTTCCACTTTCTGCCTCGAAGAAGGCATTTTGACGTTCTTTTCACGCGCCTTCAATGAATTGCGGATTCTAGTCAACATATCCGCTATCGGATCGGTATGAGCCATGGTTACTCCCCTTCCTACCAGCTTGATTTGGTTACTCCTGGTATTTCTCCCCGGCTGGCAAGTTTTCGGAAACAGATCCGGCACATCCCAAAGTCCCTCATGTACGCCCTCGGTCTTCCGCAAAGATGACAGCGATTACGATGGCGAACCCGGAATTTCGGCTCCCGGTTGTTTTTCTCGATTAGTGCCCTGCGCGCCATACGAATGGAACCTCCTCTGTAAATACCGGCTGTAGCAGTTTAGCCGTTTAGATCTTTAGGAAGGACCAATGCCGTCCCTGTTTTAGTGCTTGACCTATCGTCTAATAGACTACCACCTAACAGCCTTTTTTCTTTCTCCTCTGTAAATAAAACTTGAACGGTGGTGGGTGAAAATTTTCCATGTTTGATGCCGTCGGGCACCGACTGGTTAACTTTTCCTATTTTCGTCTGAACCCTAAACCCAAGGCCTCCAAGAAGGCCCGTGCTTCCTCGTCGGTTTTGGCAGTAGTGACGAAGGTAATATTCATCCCCCGCACTTGCTCGACTTTGTCATAGTTGATCTCCGGAAAGATGAGTTGCTCCTTGATCCCTATCGTACAATTTCCCCGACCGTCAAAACAACTGTCAGGAAAGCCTTGAAAATCCCTGATCCGAGCGATGGAAATCGTTAGGAAGCGGTCAAGGAACTCGAACATCTTTTCGCCACGCAGGGTCACCTTGCATCCGATCGGCATGCTCTTGCGGAGCTTGAAGTTCGAAATCGATTTTTTCGCCCGGGTGATGACCGGTTTCTGTCCGGTAATAATGCTCAACTCTTCAACGGCAACGTCCAAGGCATGCGAATTCTGTGTCGCTTCACCAACCCCGATATTGATAACAACTTTTTGCAACCGCGGGATCTGCATCACGTTCGAGTAGTGAAACTGCTCCTGGAGAGCCGGAATGGTCTCCTGAATGTATTTCTCTCGTATGACTGACACCGGACTAGACCTCCTCAAACCTTATCGATAATTTCCCGGCACTTATGGCACGTGCGTACCCGAAAATCCGATCCAGAGATCACAGTCCGCTTGACCCGGGTCAAATCGTTGCACCGGGGACAAATCAGGCGTAGATTACTTAATCTGATCGGATTCTCCTTCTCGATAATCCCTCCCTGGGGATTCTGTTGAGTCGCCCGGGTATGTTTTTTTACCATATTGATCCTTTCGACGACAGCCCGTTCTCCCTTCCGGTCAACCGTTAAAACCTTTCCATTCTTTCCGCGGTTCTTTCCATGGATGACGATCACCTTGTCTCCCTTTTTGATCGGGGGAATCCTGACTTTGGGTTTATTGACTCGAGCCATGTTGTTCACTCCTCTATAAATACAGGTTATGGCGGTTTGGCTTCATCCCCCGTTCAGACCACTTCCGGGGCCAGGGAAATAATCCGCATGAATTGACGATCCCGCAGTTCTCTGCCCACCGGTCCGAAAATGCGAGTTCCCCGCGGGATGTTCTGGTTGTTGATCAAGACCGCCGCATTGTTGTCGAAACGGATGTAGGTTCCATCGGATCGTCCGATTTCCTTGCGGGTCCTGACCACAACAGCCCTGACCACTTCACCTTTCTTGACGTTCGCCCGGGGTTCCGCTTCCTTGACTGAGGCTATGATGGTGTCGCCGATGCTGGCGTAACGGGCATTTGAGCCGCCCATGACCCGAATACACATTATTTTCTTTGCTCCCGAGTTGTCGGCAACCTCAAGCATTGTCCTGGGTTGAATCATGTTCTTCTCCTCCTTCAACCTGAGCTTTCCGGACAATTTCTACCACTTTCCAGCGCTTCGTCTTGCTCAAGGGCCGGACCTCCTCGATAATGACCTGATCGCCGGCCTGACAGGAGTTAGCCTCGTCGTGCGCGTGATAATCTTTCATTCGTCTGAGCTTTTTTTGATAAAGCAAATCTTCGTCAATCCGGAAAGTTCGCACCACGGCGGTCTTGTCCATTTGCCGGCTGAGAACCTCTCCGGTGAGTCGTTTATGAACGGCCATATCGGCGAACCTCCTGCCCCTTTGTCAAGAGATGTTTTTCCTGAAGGGCTGTTTTAATACGAGCGATGTCCTTTCTGACCATTTGGATCCGCTTTGGATTACCAAGTTGCCCGGTGATAGACTGGAACCGCAGGTTGAAGAGCTCAATCCGGAAGTCTTTCAACTTCTTGTTGAGCTCGACTTCGGTCATATTGTGCACTTCGGATGCTTTCATCATCGCTCACCTCTAATCCACGGTTCTCTCCACAATTCTGGTTTTAATAGGTAACTTATAGGAGGCCAGCCGTAGTGCCTCGTTTGCCGTTTCCCGGTCGGCACCGGCTATTTCAAACAAAATTCTTCCCGGTTTGACTACGGCCACCCATCCTTCCACCGGCCCCTTTCCCTTACCCATCCTGGTTTCGGTCGGTTTTTTAGTATAGGGCTTGTCGGGAAAGATGCGAATCCATATCTTCCCTTTTTTAATTTGTCTGGAAATCGTAACCCGGGCTGATTCAATCTGAGGATTGCTGAGCCAGGCGGCTTCTAAAGCCTGAAGTCCGAAATCACCGAAATCCACGTTACTGCCCCGGAAAGCATATCCTTTTCGTCTGCCCCGGTGATGTTTTCTGTATTTAACTCTTTTTGGAAGAAGCATGGTTGTCAAGACCTCCCTGCTCGGTGAGCCGGGGTTTTCACCGGCTCTCCTCCCATAACCCGGCCGGATACGATCTCTCCCTTGAAAATCCAGACCTTTACCCCGATTTTCCCATAGGTGGTATTTGATTCGGCAAAACCGTAGTCAATATCCGCCCGCAGGGTGTGAAGAGGGAGCCGCCCTTCTCGGTACCACTCCCGTCTAGCTATTTCCGCACCAGCCAGACGACCGGAACAACAGACTTTTATTCCCTGTGCTCCCATCCGCAACGCCCGGCCCATGGCCTGTTTCATGGCTCTCCGGTAAGAGACCCGCCGTTCCAGTTGAAAGGCGACATTCTCGGCAACCAGTTGAGCATTGGTTTCTGCAACCTTTAGTTCTTCGACAGTAATCTGAATATTCTGGTTACCGGTAAGTTGTTGCAACTCCTCACGAAGTTTTTCCACTTCCGTCCCCTTCCGGCCAATGATAATGCCCGGTCGCGAGGTTTTAATCGTGAGCTTGAGCTGGTTGGCCAACCTCTCGATGGAGATTCCGGCGATACCAGCTCGAAACATCTTATCTTTCACAAAGGACCTGACCTTGATGTCTTCAAGCAACTGGTCACGGTATTTCGATTCCGAATACCACAGCGATTGCCAATCTTTGATGATTCCTAAGCGTAAACCGATCGGGTTGACTTTTTGACCCACTTATCCTTCCTCCTCGCTGTCCGATACGGCGACAGTGACATGAGAAGTCCTTTTTCGAATGATATAGGCTCTCCCCATCGCCCGGGGGCTCACTCGTTTCATGGTCGGCCCCGGATCGACATAAGCCCGGGAAACCACCAAGGTATCGGTATCCATGTTCAGATTGTTCTCGGCGTTGGCCATGGCTGACTTTAAAACATTTTCTACGATCCGTGCCGATTTGTTCGGGAGGAATTTCAGGATACTCAGGGCATTGGTGGCCCTTTTTCCCCGGATCAGGTCGACGGCTTGTCGGACTTTGCGGGGTGAAATCCTGATATGTTTAGCAACGGCTTTTGCCTCCACGCAGGGTCACCTCCAACTCACTTCAGCGATGTCGAACGTTCAGTCGGATTGCCGTGTCCCCGAAAAGTACGGGTAGGCGAAAATTCTCCCATTTTGTGTCCGACCATATGTTCGGTGATATAGACCGGAACATGTTTTTTCCCATTGTGAACGGCCACCGTATGACCGATCATTTCAGGAATAATCATACAAGCCCGGCACCAGGTCTTGACGACCCGCTTTTCGTTTCTGGTATTCAAGTCCTCTATCCGTTTTCTCAATTTCGGGTCAACAAAGGGACCCTTTTTGGCTGAACGAGACACGATTCGCCTCCTCTGTCATTTCCTTCTTTTCACGATCCACTTATCGGTTCTCTTGTTTCGCCTGGTTTTATAGCCTTTGGTCGGAACTCCCCAGGGAGTTACCGGATGACGGCCGCAGTGTGCATGTCCTTCGCCACCACCATGGGGATGATCGATCGGGTTCATCGAGTTTCCGCTGACGGTGGGGCGGATCCCCATCCATCGCTTTCTTCCAGCTTTGCCGATGGTAATGTTTTCATGATCAACATTCCCAACCTGCCCGATGGTGGCCATGCAATCGACATGAACGATGCGGACCTCACCGGACGCCAGCCGGATCTGGGCCTGGTTATTCTCTTTGGCCATCAGTTGGGCGAAGGTTCCAGCCGAGCGGATCAGTTGTCCGCCCTTACCCTTTTTGAGTTCTACGTTATGGATAATGGTGCCCACCGGAATATTGCGGATAGGGAGAGCGTTGCCCGGCTTGATATCCGCGGTACTTCCGCAAACGACAACATCCCCGACCTTCAAGCCCAGCGGCGCAAGAATGTAGCGCTTTTCGCCATCGACGAAATGCAAAAGGGCGATACGGGCATTTCGGTTCGGGTCATACTCGATCCGGGCGATCTTCGCGGGAATATCGTATTTATCCCGCTTGAAATCGATCACTCTGTATTGCCTTTTGTGTCCCCCACCCTGGTGGCGAACCGAAACACGTCCCTGACTATCCCTGCCCGCATTTTTCCTGAGTGGTTTGAGAAGGGACTTCTCCGGCCCCCCAGGACTGATATCTTCAAACGTATCGCCGGTCATATGCCTCCGGCTGGGCGTTACCGGTTTATAGCTACGAATCCCTGCCATATCAGGTCTTCCTTTCCCGATCAGGTAATATCGAAGGCTTTGATCTTCTCTCCAGCCTTAACGGTGACTACCGCTTTTTTCCAGGAGCTGGTCATTCCTTCGAAGCGACCCAACCGTTTCTTTTTCGACGGAGCGGTAATCACATTGACGGCCGTGACGGTCACCCCAAACATGGTATTTACCGCTTTTTTGATTTCGTTCTTGGTCGTCCGGGCATCCACTCGAAAAACGTATTTATTTTTCGCCTGCAGCTTGACCGCTTTTTCCGAAATCACCGGATGAACCAACACTGCTCGATCATGACTCATCGCGTAGAACCTCCTGCAGACGAGTTAGCGCTCCTCTTTCCATAAGTACCGTATCCGCTCCCAAGAGAGCGTAGGTATTCAATTCCTGGTAAAAAACCATGTCTGTCTGCGGAATATTAGCAAACGCTCTGCCCTGATCTTGTTTTGGAGTTTCCGTAACCAAAAGCACTTTGCCCTGTGCGCCAAGCACGGTCAGATAACTCACTGCGTTTTTGGTTTTCACTTCATCAAGCGCAATAGATTCAACAATACGCAACCGGTTATTGTGAATCAGCCAAGCCAACGCGTTTCGGAACGCCACTCTTTTTTCTTTTCCGGGAAGTTTATGCGAGTAATCCCTGGGTTGGGGGCCAAAGACGATACCTCCCCCTCTCCAGATAGGAGAACGATTTGTGCCATGGCGGGCTCTCCCGGTCCCCTTCTGTCTCCAGGGCTTTCTTCCACCCCCACTGACTTCCGAACGGGTTTTCGTTTTAGCCGTTCCCTGGCGCTGATTGTCAAGGTAGGTCTTGGCAGCCAAAAAGACGATATGACTGTCTATTTGAGACGGGAATAATCCATCTACCAACCTAATCGTATCGACTTTTTCCCCTTCTCGATTAATAACGTCAAGCTCCATGTCTATGCCTCCTACCCTGAATGCTTCCGGACATAAACCAGTGTTCCCGGTGAGCCGGGGACCGCACCTTTGACCAAAAGCAAGTCCCTACCCCCGTTCACGCCGACAACTTCAAGATTCTTGATGGTTACCATTTCGTGCCCCATTCTCCCAGGTAACCCCTTTCCCTTGAATACCCGCCCAGCATCGGTCGCCCCAATCGAACCCGGGGCCCGGAGGTGCATCGAACCATGGGTTTTCGGACCACCCCGGTATCCATGACGCTTCATTACACCGGCAAAGCCTTTTCCTCTCGAACGACCGGTGACATGTACCAAGTCACCGACGGTAAATCCATCTACCTTGAGGATCTGTCCCGGACCGAAGGACTGATTCTCGGGAAACGTGAACTCCTTGAGATGTTTAAGTGCCGGTGCCCCATATTTTTTCGTATGGCCGTTTCTTGGTTTGGACGATTTTTTCCCGGGAACCTCCTGATAACCGAGTTGCAGTGCCCGGTAACCATCTTTTTCGGTTTTTTTCTCCTGGACCACATAACAGGGTCCCAGTTTGATCACGGTGACGGGGAGCGATAACCCTTTATCGGTAAAAACCCGGGTCATACCCACCTTCTCTCCAATCATTCCATACAACACTTTTTGCATGGGTACTCCGCTCCTTTCCAGTTCGAGCACGGCTACAACTTGATTTCGATATCGACTCCCGCCGGTAAATCAAGATGCATCAAAGCATCAACTGTTTTGGGATTGGGTTCGACGATATCAATCAACCGCTTGTGGGTCCGAATTTCAAATTGTTCCCGGGATTTTTTATCGACATGGGGAGAGCGTAAAACCGTGTGTTTCACGATCTCGGTCGGAAGCGGAATAGGACCGGATACCATAGCCCCAGTCCTCTGCGCTGTCTGAACGATTTTAACTGATGACTGATCCAGAATTTTGTGATCGTATGCCTTAAGTTTAATCCGGATTTTTTGAGCCACCTGCTCTGCCTCCCTGCTTTTATAATGCTTTCTGGTTCATCCTCCCGGCAAAGGGAGATATGGCGGGCCTTTCTTTATTTTGGCGTGCCTGTATTCCCGATCAGGGTAATACCGGCTCCCAATCCTTCTCCTACACCGGTATCTCGGTGACCACACCGGCTCCCACCGTCCGTCCGCCTTCCCGGATGGCGAAGCGCAGTCCCTTCTCCATGGCGATGGGGTAGATGAGTTTCACTTCGATGTTGGCGTTGTCCCCGGGCATGACCATCTCCACGTTCGCCGGGAGCTTGATCTCTCCGGTCACGTCGGTGGTCCGGAAGTAGAACTGGGGACGGTAGCCGTTGAAGAAGGGGGTGTGCCGGCCGCCCTCTTCCTTGGTGAGCACGTAGACTTCGCCCTTGAAGAAGGTGTGGGGGGTGATGGACCCCGGGGCGGCGAGGACCTGACCCCGTTCCACTTCCTTCTTCTCGGTGCCCCGCAGGAGGACGCCGATGTTGTCTCCGGCCTGAGCTTCGTCCAGGAGCTTGCGGAACATCTCGATGCCGGTGACCACGGTCTTCTTGACGTCGTGGTGGAGGCCGACGATCTCGATCTGGTCGCCCAGGTGGAGCATCCCCCGTTCCACCCGGCCAGTGACCACGGTTCCCCGCCCGGTGATGGTGAACACGTCCTCGATGGACATCAGGAAGGGCTTCTCCAACTCCCGCTGCGGTTCGGGAAGGTAGTCGTCCATGGCCGCCAGGAGCCTGAAGATGGAAGAACACCACTGGCACTCCTCTTTCCCGCAGCCGCACTCCAGGGCCCGGAGGGCACTGCCGGTGACCACCGGGACATCGTCGCCGGGGAACTCGTAGCGGCTCAGGAGGTCGCGCACCTCCATCTCCACCAGTTCCAGGAGTTCCGGGTCGTCGACCATGTCCGCCTTGTTCAGGTAGACGATGATGTGGGGCACTCCCACCTGACGGGAGAGGAGAATGTGTTCCCGGGTCTGGGGCATGGGACCGTCGGCGGCGGAGACCACCAGAACCGCTCCGTCCATCTGGGCGGCGCCGGTGATCATGTTCTTCACGTAGTCGGCGTGTCCGGGGCAGTCGATGTGGGCGTAGTGTCGTTTTTCGGTCTCGTACTCCACATGGGCGATGGCGATGGTGATCCCCCGTTCCCGCTCTTCCGGGGCCTTGTCGATCTTGTCGAAGGGCATATAGTTGGCACGCCCGCTTTTGGACAGGACCAGGGTGATGGCGGCGGTCAAGGTGGTTTTGCCATGGTCCACATGACCGATGGTTCCTACGTTGACGTGGGGTTTCTTGCGTTCAAATTTCTGCTTGGCCATAGGTATCCTCCTCTTATCAAATCCAATTCCGGATTCCAGATTCAAGACCCAGGATTCAGAAGAAGATTTTCAATTAAATTTACCCGCAATCACTGCTCTTTCCAGGCCTGAATCCGGCGTTTTCGATCTTGAACTGCCGGTTACTTTATCGGACATTTTCCACGACATTCCTGGTCACATTAGCGGATGCTTCGTCGTAACGGGAAAACTGCATGGTGTAGGTCGCCCGTCCCTGAGTCAGGGACCGCAAGGCGGTGGCGTATCCAAAGAGTTCCGCCAGTGGTGCTTGAGCGTTGATAATCTGCATTTCTCCCTTGGAGTCGATTCCCTCGATCTTGCCCCGGCGAGAACTAAAATCACCTATCACTTCCCCAAGGTAATCTCTCGGAGTGATGATCTGTACTTTCATCCAAGGTTCGAGCAAGACCGGTCCGGCCTTCCGGATGGCTTCCTTGACCCCGATCGCTCCGGCGATCTTGAAAGCGATTTCCGAGGAATCGACTGGATGATATGAACCGTCGATCAATCTGACCTTGATATTCTGGACCGGATATCCAGCCAGCACTCCATTGTCCAGGGCTTCTTTAATTCCAGCCTGAATGGCGGGTACATACTCGCGGGGGACCACCCCTCCGGTGATCTTGTCCTCGAAGACAAAATTGTCTTTGCAGGATTCGACCTCCAGCACGACATGGCCGTATTGCCCGCGACCTCCGGTCTGCCGGATAAAGCGCCCTTCCGCTCGAGCACTGCCCTTGATGGTTTCCTTATAGGCGACCTGGGGACGCCCAATATTTGCTTCCACCTTGAATTCCCGCAACAATCGGTCGATGATGATTTCCAGATGCAGTTCTCCCATACCTGCGATAATGGTCTGCGCTGTTTCTTCGTCTGTCCGGATCTTGAAGGTGGGGTCTTCTTCGGCGAGCTTGGACATCGCCTGTCCCAAACGATCCTGATCCGCGCGGGTTTTTGGCTCAACGGCAACGGAGATGACCGGTTCCGGAAATGACAGTGTTTCCAAAAGAATCGGATACTTCTCATCACAAAGAGAATCGCCAGTAATCGCGTTCTTGAGCCCAATGATACCGCACAAGTCTCCGGCTTTCACTTCTGCAATGTCTTCCCTCCGGCTGGCCTGAATGACCAGTATCCGGCTGACCCGTTCCTTGATACCCTTCGTCGAGTTGAAGACATAGGACCCGGACCGGAGCGTGCCTGAATAGTTTCTGAAAAAACAAATCTTTCCGGCGTGAGGATCCATGACGATCTTGAACACCAAACCGGACAGGGGTTCTTCGGGAAGAGGAAGGCGTTTTTCCTTTTCTTCCGTTCGCGGGTTTATCCCTTCGACCGGGGGAAGATCAAGCGGAGAAGGAAGATAACATATAATCGCGTCAAGGAGTGGTTGGATCGATTTGTTCCTGAGAGCCGATCCGCCCATGACCGGAATAAAGTGGCCCTCTATCGTTCTCTTCCGAATCGCATTACGAATCTCCTGGGGAGAAAGCGCAGCACCTTCCAAATATTTCTCCATGATCGATTCATCGAACTCGGCAATAGTTTCCATGAGTCTTTCCCGGTATTCCATCGCTTTGTCAAAAAGCTCAGGCGGCACCTTGGTAATTTTGTAGTTTACACCGCTTAAATCTTCATCGTAGATATGGGCCTTCATCTCGATGAGATCAATCATGCCCAGAAAATCCGATTCCTTCCCAATGGGTATCTGAATCGGGTGTGCATTGGAATTGAGCTTATCCCGGATCGCCCTGACCACGGCATCGAAATCAGCTCCGATGCGGTCAAGCTTGTTGATAAAGGCAATGCGCGGAACATGATACCGGTCCGCTTGATGCCAGACAGTTTCCGATTGTGGCTCGACTCCACCAACCCCACAAAACACCGCGATGGCCCCATCCAGTACTCTTAGGCTTCGTTCCACCTCGACGGTAAAGTCCACGTGCCCGGGCGTATCAATAATATTGAAACGACATTCTTTCCAGAAACTGGTAATCACCGCGGAACTGATCGTAATGCCCCGTTCCTGTTCCTGGGGCATAAAATCCATGGTCGCGGTTCCTTCGTGAACTTCACCCAGCCGGTGGATCTTGCCGGTATAAAAAAGGATCCGTTCGGTCACCGTGGTTTTACCTGCATCGATATGGGCCATAATGCCAATGTTGCGCACCTTGGATGCGGTGAAACTCTCAAATGGTTTTTCTTTACTCATTTTCCTCAGTCTTTCTTAACCGTATCAAAAAATTCCAAGTGATCAGAACCAGCGATAGTGGGCAAAGGCTTTATTGGCTTCCGCCATCCGATGAGTGTCATCACGTTTCTTCACTGAAGAACCTGCCCCGTTGGCCGCGTCGACAATCTCGCTAGAGACATTTTCCACCATAGTTTTACCACCCCGGTTTCGAGCATAGTTAACCAGCCACCGAAGGCCCAGACTTTTGCTCCGTTCGGGACGGACTTCCATAGGCACCTGGTAATTGGCACCGCCGACCCGGCGGGCACGGACTTCGACCAGAGGCATCACGTTGCTTATCGCCTGGTTGAACACTTCCAGCGGATCACGCTTGATTTTTGTCCGGATAATATCAAAAGCATCATAAACAATTGTCTCCGCGACGCTCTTTTTACCCTTCAACATGATTCGATTAATCAAACGGGCCACATCGATACTGTTGTATACCGGATCAGGCGCTATGACCCTCGTGGGAGCAGGTCCTTTTCTAGGCATAGATCTCTCTCCTCTGTAAATACATGGTATAAGCGTATAAACTTATAAAGGTATAAGGGTGAAAAACCTTACGCTTTTCATCCTATCCTCGATTTTCATGCTCAACACCGTCGGCTCCGCTCCTTTGTAAACAAATCGTAAAAGAGTTTAATGTAGAAGGGCAGAAGTCTTTGGGGACAAGCTTTCCAGCGCTTTCTTCTTATCTTAAGCTTCCATCCCCTGATGCCGTCGGCCGCACCGACAGGGGAACTCCTTTGTAAACTCAGGACTTGGGTCTTTTTGTCCCATATTTGGAACGGCTTTGCTTGCGATTTTCCACACCGGCGGTATCTAATATTCCTCGGACGACATGATAGCGGACACCCGGTAAGTCCTTGACCCGTCCCCCTCGGATCAGGACCAGAGAGTGTTCCTGTAAATTGTGACCGATTCCGGGAATATAGGCGGTGACTTCAATTCCATTGGTCAAGCGGACACGGGCAACCTTTCGCAGTGCGGAGTTCGGTTTCTTCGGGGTAATCGTCCACACCCGTGTGCACACGCCCCGCTTCTGCGGTGAGCGTTTAAGCGCCGGGGCACCGCTTTTCGTCCGAGGTTTGGTACGGCCCTTCTTGATTAATTGGTTGATAGTCGGCATCTGGTGCCTCCTTTGGAATTACTTACAGATGCGAGCACACACTGCTGAACGCAGACGGGAAACCCACACGAAAAAAGAGGTCCTCAGCTAGATTAACCCTTTAACGCACCCATCCTGTTCAAGTCTTCAAGATGCTGCCTATTCTACATCCTGTCGGATTTGGGCAAAAAAAACCCGCCCGAATCCCACCTCTTCGCGTGACAGGGGCTTGTCCGGCGGCTTGTTGACTCACATGTCCCTACTTGCCCGGTCATAAGGCGTAACGTGGCAATTTTAACAGCATTCCAATAGCCTGTCAACAAAATAATCAAAAAATGTTGAAACTCGATGATAATGTCCTCTCAGGAACTCGCTAAAAATGTCCTCTTGCTGAAAACAAGGTATAAAGGGGGTACCCTCACAAGAAGGAGGCCCCCACATGGCAGGAGGAGGACTGTTAGCATTGAGCAGGCAGGAAAGGACCCGGCTGGTCATCCTGGCCAGGGTGCAGGAAA
>DATIKP010000163.1 GCA_035477455.1 Atribacteraceae bacterium | reverse complement strand
CCCGCCATATCGTTCAATACCGGGACGAATATGGACCGTTCCGGTCTCGCCGGGAACTCACCAATGTTCCCCGCCTGGGAAAAAAAGCTTTCGAGCAGGCCGCCGGCTTTCTGCGGATCCAGGATGGAGTGAACCTCCTGGATGGGAGTGCCGTTCATCCGGAAAGCTACGATGTGGTGGAGGCCATGGCCAGGGATCTCTCCGCTTCGGTGGTCGACCTGGTACGTGATTCAGCGCTCCGCCGCAAGATTACTTTGGAGAAGTATATCAACGATCGGGTTGGTTTGCCTACTCTGAACGACATCCTCTCGGAACTGGCCAAGCCAGGCCGGGATCCGAGAGAACGCTTCGAGGTGTTCAGTTTTGCCGATGACCTCCGGAAACTCGAGGATGTCCGTGCCGGTATGCGGATCCCCGGAGTAGTCACCAACGTCACAGCGTTCGGCGCCTTCGTGGATATCGGCGTCCATCAGGACGGACTGGTCCATATCAGCCAACTCAGCGACCGATACATTCGAAACCCCGCCGATGTGGTCAAGGTTAACCAGCGGGTGATGGTCACGGTACTGGAGGTGGATCCGGAGAGGAAACGCATCTCACTCTCTCTGAAAGAGAGACCAAATCAATTACCATGAGGCGTGGATCGAGATGAGATTCGATCGTGGTCAACATGGCCGCTGGCGGTAATGACCATTTCGTCGTTGGTGACCTCGATGGTTTGCCCCGCCTGCAGGACGAGAAAGTCTGCCGGGTCCCAGTCTCCTTCAACCAGCTTCTTGACCAGGACCAGGTTTCCGAGCAATTCCCGGTATTCAAGGGATTTTTTCCGAGCGATTTCCCGGACCCGTTTGGCACAGTCGAGAAACCGAAATTCCGGGTAGTCGATGAACGCCGCGAAGCGATAGTGCCTGGTCCAACTCTCTTCCATTTCCAGGAGGTACCGGGCATTGTCCTCTCCATACTTGGCAACGTATTCAGTGTATTTCCGCTCTTTGCTTTCCGAACTCTCCGCACCGACCGCATAGCCCCGCTCGACAGCGCTGGGCGTATAGTAATACGTACCCGGATTCTGGTTGAACTCTTCCAGGTAGCGATGCCGGGATCCGAGGAACAGGGCAATGCAGTCATGGGCCTTGGGGATGACCACCGGAATGTGCCGGGCGGTCAATCCCAGGGTGGAATTGCCGCACAGCGCGTACCCCAGGAGAATGGCGTCAAAGGGTTTATCCGCAGCGCTGAGGGTGTCGATTTCCTGTTGGAGCACTCCCCGAAGATAATCCGGTCGTTCGTGCAAGCCCTTTTCCAGGAACCGGACGTCGACGGTATGGGGGCTATCCGCCACCATGCGGCAGATTTCCCGGACAAAGACATCACAGCTAATCAACGCATACCACATAGGGGACTCCTTTCAATAACCCGAATCAAGATTTAACATACTTGGTGTTTTAAAACCCCCCCGTCAACCCATATCGTACCGTATACTTGATTCTGCTGCAATAAGTAATTCTGCTGCAAAAGAACGAAGGAAGCCCGGGCCTGAGCTGCCTGAATCAGCCGCCGAAATCACCGCATTTTCGCAGTAAAAAGGCCAGGGATGGCCTTTTCAGCATCACTGCAACCAGACGTGGTCATTGATGCGTGCAAGAAAACACCAGATGAGGCGGGGCTGATGGCAACGGGGCCTTGCTGAAATGAGTTTTTGCAGCAAAATCAAATATCAGTATTCAAGAGCATTTCAATCAAGACTGTCAAAGCAATCTTGAACGGCCCATATAACTACCGGTGTTCACCGAGCAC
>DATIKP010000162.1 GCA_035477455.1 Atribacteraceae bacterium | reverse complement strand
CAGGGCTTTCTTTATCTCCTTTGCCGTCTGATCTAAAACCGACAGATATGGAATAACATAAATGATATGCTCCATGTTATGCTCTTTGGCATGATTCAACGCAAAACGAAGGCTGGAAAGAGTTTTTCCTCCACCTGTCGGCACGTCCAAACGATAAACACCACGAGGACGCACTGAAGCATTCAAGCATTTCTCAGAAATATCATGGCGGATACAGGTAATTTCCGAGCCATCCAGAAAAGTCGTAATATGCTGTTCAAGCCGCCTAGTGTATTCTTCCCACGGTGGAACTGAAAGCTGTGTCTCAGGCATTTTCCCTATTTCAAAACAGTACGCATTGTAACGATCAGAGTCAACCAAGCATGAGAAAACACTTTTGACAAGCATATGAACCATAAAGAGGATGTTCAGCTTTTCATTCTTGCAAACCTCTATAAAACCTGATAGCTCCTCGCGGCAGGCACCCATCAAATCCTTTAAATTCTCGGTAAGGACGCTCTCTTTTTCAAAAGCTACCATAACTTCTTCATAGTTAAGCGCGTCCTTATCGGTGGTGAGCCTGTTTCGAAGCGACGTTTCTCCTTGCGATGAGATACTATCCATTAGCCCGCCATGATGCCCCGCAATACAAATAGCGATTATCTCCGCCGCCAATACCAAGAACAGTTCTTTTTCACTCAGAGCGGCTTCAAAAATATATTTTGCCCCTTGCGTCGCGTGTATGACCGAACCCCTGCGCCGCGCATTCCCGCCATCCTTTTTGCTTTGGACGCTGATCCTGAGATATTGAATAAACTCATCGGAGAATTTGCCCATGTCGTGGAAGAAAGAGGCGGTGCGTACCAATGCGGACGAACGGAACTTCCCACCAAGTATGCTCGCATATTCGGCGGTTTCCTTTAAATGATCGGCTGTCAGTTGCTCTCTGCCATCGGTCGCAATCCTTGATATGTACACAAAAACCCTCCTTCCCACTTCTGTGTACTGTACCTATTCAAATTTAAGGAGCTACCCTCAAAGTTATGTATAGCCAAATAAAAACCGGTGGCGTATCCTAAGGTGAAGTTCCTATGAAGAAATCACCTCGCTCCCCGAAGAGAAGACGGGTCATGAGTAAAGCAAAGCCCGTTACCGAGGAATGGTCAAAGGAACCGAACCAAACCGATGGAATCAACCCGGACAGGCTTGATCCCTTGACCGAAGTCTTGAGAAAGGGACTGTGTGGGGTGGGGGGGGTAGCTGGGTGTATAAGACCGCTAATGTCCTGGACAAACTGCCCAAAAGCGTCCAGAAAAAAGCCCAGGCCGACCTCCACGAGATCGAGATGGCCGAAACCAGGGAGGGGGCGATCAAGGCCTTCAACTTGTTCATCACTAAATACCCGGCCAAGTACCCCCAGGCCACCGACTGCTTAGCCAAAGACCGGGAGGCACCTTGCCTTCTACGATTTCCCGGCCGAACACTGGAAGCATCTGTGCACCACTAACCCGGTAAAATCCACTCATGAGCTACCGTCAGGTTGCAAACCAACAAGACCCGCACAACTGCGGGTCACGAGTGACCGTCCTCAGTATGGTCCTTAAGCTCTTTCTCAGTGCCGGGAAACGGTGGAGAAGACTGAAGGGAGTTCCAACGGTTAGCAGAAGTGGTGGAGGGAGTTATATTCGTTGATGGAATACGCCAAAAAGAGGATGCCGCCTGATGGGTCATACCCAACATTTGACATTGGCTCAGATGAAAAAGGCCAGGCCTAAGGCCTATCCCTTTTTGGTTTAGTGGGCCCTCTTTAGCGGTATTGCTCCCTGTTTGCTCCCAAAACGCCTCACAAAATTAAAACGGCAAGGACCCCCAACTCCGGAAAGCCTTGCCGTTACTGGTTTTTATGGCGCGCCCGGAGGGAGTCGAACCCCCAACCTACGGATCCGTAGTCCGTTGCTCTATCCAATTAAGCCACGGGCGCGCTTTCGGAACTGAGCGATTGTATCATGTTCTTTCGATAAATTCAACGATCGTTCCCACCTGCCGGATCCGTTTTCTCCATTATTATGGTTCAGGAATATCGGTAAGGTGACAATTGAACCCTCTGTCAATGTTATGTAAAATGATGGCAGCTTGGGAAAACGGCCGCGCTGTCTATGGTCTAAGGACCGGAGCGGATAACGGAAGCGCTCCATAGGAGCGGCGCATGACCGGGGCATGGCCAAGACCCGGTGATGGAAGGTGAAATTGGTGGATGATCGCGAACAAAAACGATTGCTGGATGCGGCTGCTCCGCTTATCGAGATGGCTTTGGTTGAAGACGGAGCGTGGGAAGACCCGACCAGTCGGGCGATTTTTCCGGCCAATGAAGAGGTGGACGCTTGGATTGTCGCCAAGCAGAAGGGGGTAGTGGCCGGTCTCGCTATCGCCGAAGTGGTTTTTCAACGTATCGACTCCGACGTTCGTTTCGAATCTCTGCTTCGGGACGGCTGGCCGATCATGCCTGGAGAACGGATCGCCCGTGTCCGGGGACGGGCGGTAAGCGTCCTTGCCGCGGAGCGCGCCGCTCTGAATTTTTTGCAGCGGATGAGCGGGATTGCGACGGCGACGGCGGCCTATGTCGATGTGGTGGCCTGTACCGGGACACGTATTCTCGATACCCGCAAGACTTGCCCTGGTCACCGGGTGCTGGATAAGTACGCGGTGCGGATGGGCGGCGGAGAAAACCACCGAATGAACCTGAAAGATATGGCTCTGATCAAGGATAACCATATTGATACAGCCGGTGGGATCGGGAGGGCGATCGAGCGGGTCCGTTCCTATGCCCCGGATTTACCGGTGGAAGTGGAAGTCCGAACCATTGACGAACTTGCGGAGGTTCTTTTGATCGATCCGTTCATCGAGAGGATCATGTGTGACAATATGGATCTGGCGACTCTGCGCCAGGCGGTTGCCCTGGTCGACGGCCGGATCCCGATCGAAGCCTCCGGAAAGGTCTCCTTGGAAGGATTGCCGAAAATTGCCGCCAGCGGGGTAGATTTTATCTCAGTGGGACGTCTCACTCATTCCGCTCCGGCCCTCGATCTCAGCCTGGAGATTTTTCCCGGGGGAACAGGTGAGACGCCTGAGCGGGACCACGGCGACCGGATCCGCGAAATCAAGCGCCACTTCGGTGATGATTTGGTGATCCTGGCTCATCATTACCAGCGGGATGAAGTCGTGGAAGCGGGAGACTACCGGGGTGATTCTCTGGAATTGGTCCGTTTAGCCACCCACACTCCGGCCCGCTACATCGTCTTTTGCGGTGTGTATTTCATGGCCGAAACCGCGGCGATTCTCGCCTCACCCGGGCGGCGGGTCGTTATACCGGAACCGACAGCGGGCTGTTATTTGGCCGATACCGCTTCACCCAGCGATGTCCAAACAGCCTGGTCGAATCTTGCCGGAATTTTCGGCCGGGTTGATCAGGAAGTCACACCCATCACCTATGTGAATTCGAGTGCTTCTCTTAAGGCCTTCTGCGGACGCTATGGGGGATACGTCTGTACCTCAGCCAACGCCCGTGATATTCTGGAACGGGCATTGCGCGAACGGCCCCGGGTCTTCTTTTTCCCCAACCAGCATCTCGGGCGTAATACCGCGGCAGCGTGCGGCATCCCCGCCGAGGAAATCCTGCTCTGGAATCCGGGGCATGTTCCTTTACCGAACCGTGTCCAAAACTCGCGGGTCATCCTTTGGCCGGGGGCTTGCAATGTACACCGGCGGTTTCGGCCGGAAATGGTCCGGACGGTCCGGGAACGTTTTCTCGGAGTCAGGGTACTGGTGCATCCCGAGTGTGAACGCTCTGTGGTCCTTTCCGCCGACGAGATGGGATCGACATCGGCAATGATCCGCCGGGTCACCGAAGCACCAGCCGGAAGCCGCTGGGCGATGGGTACGGAGGAGCGGCTGGTAAACCGGTTACAACGGGAAAACCCCGCTAAAACGATTGTTCCCCTTTCTCCGGTGCCTGCCGTGTGTCCGACTATGAGTCAAACCACCCTTGCCTCGCTTCGGGCTGTTCTCGAGGAACTTGTGCTCGGGCGGGTTCCCAATGAAATCCGGGTGGACGAAGAGACCGCCCGCCATGCGAAAGCGGCTTTAAACCGGATGTTATCAGTGAGGCGAGAAAACCTTGACTCAGCTTGCGAACTTGCGCCGGATGTTTGATCCGGAGGTGCCACCCTCCGGAAAAAAAGGATCGTTGACGGAGATTGTATGTTCATCTATCTTATCGGCGGAAGGTCCTGATCGTAGTGGTAGAGTATTTTCGGTGTTCTAACTGAGGAGGTATTCCCGTGCCCGTTGAAACTGATGTTTTAGTCATCGGTTGTGGTATTGCCGGTGCGACGGCAGCTTTACGCCTGGCTGAAGACTCGACCCGCCAGATTACGGTCATCACCCGCCAGAATGATCCGGAGGAGAGTAATACCCGTTATGCTCAGGGGGGAATCGTAACCCGGGGATCCGGGGATTCGGTGGAATTGTTGGTGAAGGACATTCGCGAAGCGGGTGTTGAACTCTGTTTGCCGGATTCGGTTGAATTATTGGCCAGGGAAGGTCCCCGTCTGGTGAAGCGGGTCCTGGCGCGGGAACTGGGAGTGCCGTTTGACCGGGACAAGAATGGACGCCTGCTCTTTACCCGGGAAGGAGGACACACCGTTTCCCGGATCCTTCACGTGGGAGATACGACCGGCCAGGCGATCGAGCGGGCGCTGATCAATAAACTCCGGACTTATCCCAATGTTCGGTTCATGACCGGACATACAGCGGTGGACCTGATCACCTCACCGCATCACAATCGGGATCCACTGGCCGTATATCGCCCGATTACCAGCCACGGAGCCTATGTACTCGAACGGGACAGCGGCCGAATATCCCGGGTTCTGGCTTCGGTGACGATATTGGCCACAGGCGGGTTGGGAAGAATTTTCAGCCATACCACCAACCCGGAAGGTGCCCGGGGAGACGGCCTGGCCATGGCCTACCGGGCCGGTGCCCGAGTGGTCAACGCTGAGTATATCCAATTTCATCCCACGACGCTCGCTGTGCCGGGAACAGATAATTTTCTGATTTCCGAAGCGGTTCGCGGGGAAGGTGCCCGTCTGACAACACCGGATGGCCGCCGGTTCATGAACGAGGTCGCTCCGGAATGGGGAGACCTTGCCCCGCGAGACGTCGTCGCCCGGGCCATGCACCACGAGATGCTCCTTCACGGCTATCCGCATATTCTTTTGGACTTGACCGGAGCCATGACCGCCGACCAAATCCGCAACCGCTTTCCGGCGATCTACACCCGCTGCCGCGAGGCGGGGATCGATATTACCGTTGAACCGATTCCGGTCGTTCCGGCTGCCCATTATTTCTGTGGAGGGGTTTTGGTGAACAATCGTGGCCGCACCTCCATCGACGGTCTCTATGCGGTGGGGGAGGTGAGTTGCACTGGCCTTCACGGAGCCAACCGGCTGGCTAGCACCTCGCTACTCGAGGGTTTGACTTGGGGATATCGGGCCGGAGAGGACATCGTCCGGCGCGGGGACTTACCGGGCGATTCCCGTCCGGAGGTGCCACCCTGGGAAGCGGCGAAGGCGGCATTTCCTGACCCGGTTCTGGTCTATCAGGACCGGCGGGCTATCCAGCATCTGATGTGGCTTTATGTTGGTTTGTCCCGGAACCGGGAACGCTTGAGCCGGGCTTTGCGGGATCTCAATCATCTTTGGGGGTCCATCGAGGAATTCTACCGCGCCAGCGCGCTCAACGATGACTTGATTGGCTTGCGGAATATGGCCCAAACCGCTTGGATCGTGACCCTGGCCGCTTGGCACAACCGGCGGTCGCGGGGCACCCATTACCGGGAGGACAAAACGGAACCTTCTCTGCCATCAGTCTGGAATAACGGAGGCATCTCCACCGGCTGGGTCCCCTTCCACGATTGACTCCTTTGGTATATGAAAAGAAGGGTCGCCGAAGAGGACCGGGCTAAAAGAATTTACCTCAGGCCCCTTGCAACTTTTTTGAAAAGGGCTTACTCTGAAAAAGCAATGAGTGATCGATGGGACAGGAAAGGGGGGAAGATGGTGAAACGTCTCGCCGGAGCGTTTCTTGGTTTTTTACTGTTGTTTGCCGTTACTGGTCCGATAGGCGCCCTGAATCTGGGGGAGGAACTGGCAAACATTTTTTCCGAGGTCAAGGGGACTGTTACGGTGGGTGAGCCGGTCGTATATGGTGAACATACCATTATTCCTGTTGTCCGCTGGCGATTATTTGCGGCAGGGAGCACTCCGGGAAGAGGTTTTGACTGGCAAGCCGGCGGCGTGGAGATCGAGCCGCTCGCCCTGATCCTTCTCACCAAAGACACTTTTCAGGTGATCAGGATCGCCGAAGGGTATCTCCCTCCCGATGAACTCGCCGAAGAGGACGTTCTCCCGCTTGGGGACGAGGATTTCGAGCGGCTTCTATCCGAAGGAAGTGCCCTGATGCGCTCCGGCATGCTGGAACAGGCCCGGGAGATTTTTGAAATCCTGGTTCGTTCCCGTCCCGATTCAGCTCAGGCCCACGCCATGCTTGGCCATGTGTATGGCCTGTTGGCCGAGAAGGCGCCGGAACTGGGGGAGAAGATCCGCTATGGTATGGATGCTTTCCGGGAGTTTGCCCGAGCCCTGGAAATCGATCCGGAGAATCCTCACGCTCTGATGGCCCGGGGTTACGCCCGCATGATTGTTCCGCCTCCCCTGGGCGGGGTCGAATTGGCCATTGAGGATTTTAGTTTGGCCCTCGAACATGACCCAAACTTGGTTTTAGCCATGACCGGCCTGGCGGAAGCGTACCTGTCCATAGGGAACATAGATCGGGCCCGGGAACTCTTCGAGCAGGCGCTCTCGATCGAACCGGAAAATGCGCAGGCGTTACGAGGTCTTAACAAGATCAAGGAAGGTGGGCACCAATGAAAAAACTCTTTCTATTTATGTTATCGGTGATCATGGTTCTGAGCCTGGGAGCGGGTACCCTGGCCCAAGAAACCCAGTCATCCGCTGTCACCGGAATGCTGGATACCATTTTGGCTCGGATAACCGGATTGATCAAACCGGACACCTTAATCGGGAACCCCATCACTGTTGAAGGAATCACTTTCGTTCCGGTCATCCAAGCGTCGATCGGTTTCGGGGGAGGAGGCGGCGAGGGACCGGTGGATACCGGTTACGGAGCCGGAGCCGGAGCCGGATTGGAGATGGAGCCGATTTCTTTCCTGATCATCAAGGACGGTGAAGTCAGCCTCCTTTCCGCGACGAAGCCTCCCTCTCCCTGGGTGGATATCATCATGGAATTTTTACCCATGATCATGCAGGGGATGGGAGACATGACGGGGATGATGATCCCGGATATGATGGATATGCCAGAGGACCCCTCCTGGATGTTTGAGGATGTGCCTCAGGAACCCGCCGATTCACTCCCCCCGTTGGGCGAATGACCCGGTACTTCAAACCGCAACCGGCATTTCGCACCGGCCGGTTGCGGTTTTTTTTGCGCTTTTCCTCTTCGGTTGATAAGACTTAATTTCTCTGATCATAGCATTTGACTAACTGGATACGTACCCCGGCATCGAGATATCTTTAACCATTAAGGATGGTGACCCCATTGCTCTGGAAGTGGAGTAAACCGCTTCGTACTTCAGGAGGTTCGTAAGTTGGTAATTCCCTATTCTAAAACCGTTTTTCCCAGCGGCTTACGGGTCGTCCATCGCCGGGTTGCCTCCCCTTTGGTGGCCCTGCATGTCTGGATCCGGTCCGGTGTTCGTCATGAAAGCCGGGACCAGGTCGGGATAGCCCATTATTTCGAGCACATGGTCTTCAAGGGGAGTCACCGCTACCCCGGTTCCCAGCTTTGCCGCCAAATCCAGGCGCTGGGGGGAACCATGAATGCCGGGACGTCACTGGACACCACCGACTTTTACTTGGTAGTACCCCACGATTTCTGGCAGGATGCGGTTCCCTTTATGAGGGAGTTGATCTGGGAAAGTTCCTTTGACCCGGTGGAAATGGAGAACGAAAAAATGGTGGTCTTTCAGGAGATGAACATTGAAGAGGACGACCCTGAAGAAAAGTTGAGCCGCATCCTATACGAAACGGTTTTTGCGGATACACCTTACGCCCGGCCGATTTTGGGAACCGAAGAAACCATACGAACGATCACCGGTGATGACCTCATTAGGTATCGGGAGCAGGCCCTGCATCCGGCCAACATGGTTGTAGTTGTAGCCGGAAACTTACCGGTCGAGGAGGTCTTGTCCGTTGTGGAGCGCGATTTTGCCCCTCCGCCCGCGGTGGATGCCGCCGTACTCGATTCCTTTCCTCCTCTCCCGGAGCGAGGAGGGGAAAAAATCGAACACGGTATGGATATCTCGATGACCTACGGCGCCTTGGGGTATCTGTGCCCAGGGATCAAGGAAGACAGTGGATATGCTCTAAACCTCTTGGCTGGGATCCTGGGGGAAGGGATAGCGTCTCGCCTGAATCTGCGTTTGCGGGAGGATAAGGGTCTCGTCGATGCCATCCAGGCGGCATATCTCCCTTATGAGAAGGCCGGACTTTTTTGTGTAATCTTTTCTTTTCTTGAAGGAAATACAGAACAGGTCGAGGAGGCGATTCATGAGGAAATGATTCGGGTCATGGCCGAACTACCGCTACCTGGGGAAATTCAACGAGCGATCAATTTACTCAAAACCGCTTTCTATCGGGCCTTTGAAACGACTCTGGGCAATGCGGAAATCTTGGGACGTCTGGACTCGATCGACAACATTGACCGTCTTTCCCGCTATATTCCACTTATGGAAGGGTTACAGGCCTCTGATCTCCGGGAAGTGTTGATACGGTATTTGGACTGGGACCGTTGTCATCGGATCGTAGTCCATCCTCACAGGATGAAGAATCAATGAAAGACCTTTTGTCCGGAACCCAAAAAATAAAGTTCGCAAACGGATTTACCCTGTTATTGACCCCGATTGACGAGAGCGCTCTGGTTTCTTTCAACCTCTGCTTGGGAATGGGCAATCTTTATGAAGAGGAGGGGGAAAGAGGATTATCATCTCTGATGCAGGAAGTCATTACGAAAGGAACGGGACTGAAAAAGGCGGAAGAACTGGCTACTTCCCTGGAAAGCCTGGGTGCGAGTTTTGACGCTTCAGCGGGGTATTTTGCTGGTCGAGTGCACCTGGTCGGTCCGGCGGAAAATTGCGGGGAGATTTTGCCCTTGTTTTTCGAAATTGTTCTGGACCCGGCTTTTCGGGAAGAAGAGACGGTAAAAGAAAAACTCTACCTGCAAAATCTTATTCGCTCACAGGATGACGAACCACTGAAAGCGGCTACCATTCGCTTTCAGAAGGCTTTTTACGGCAGTCATCCCTTTTCGATATCTCCCCTGGGAGTGATAGAGGATCTGGATCGTCTGTCTTCAGCCCGCCTCCGGGAATGGCATACGACCATCTATCAGCCGGCAAACATGGTGGTTTCGGTAGCCGGACATTTTCAACCGGAGAAGGTTACGCAGGCCTTCGAGTTGGCCTTTTCAAGTCTTCCCTCCGGAGTGAAGCCGATACCGAAAAAACACAATCACTGTTGCGTGATACCGGAATGCCTGGAGAGAAGATCGCTTCGAGACTGCTGGCTGGTTTACGGAATACCGGCTCCGCCATTACAGGAACCCCGGGCTCGCTCTGCTTTTGAGATTCTGAATACCGCCCTGGGGGGCGGGCTTTTCTCTCGGTTGTTTTTGCGTTTACGTGAAGAGAGGGGTTGGAGTTATCACGTCGGCTCTCTGTATGTACCCCTGTGCGGGCCATCCTTTTTCTGTTCCTTCGCCGGGTTTCTCCCCCGGCATTTCCGGGATGTCCAGGACCTTTTACGTCGGGAGATTGAGGGAATGGGATCGATAGACTCCCAGGAATTTCAGGAAGCAAAAAACTATACTCTGGGAACCTATCTGACCCAGTTCGAGGGTGTCCAGTCGTTGGCGGCTTTGCTGGCTTTTTATGAAAAAATCGGGCTGGGTTGGGATCATATTTTGACCTATGAAACGATTCTCAGGCAGATGACCCTTGAAGAGGCGATCCGGGAATTCCGTATATACCAGGGGCAAAACGGGGCAATGGGAGGGATCGTTCCCTGGGATTGGGAGGGATCGCTGGTTGGAGAAATATTTTAAGGTGGGATCTTGACAAATATGAAATCCATGGTTCAATTGTTGATTGATAAACAGGTTATAAGTTTTACGTAGCGAGAAATCCGCTGTGGAAACGGCGTCACAAATATAAAGTGTCTTTCCCCTCCTTGCACTATGGGGGGAGCCGGGCTCCGGCCCGGCTCCCCCCATAGTGTTTTTACTCCCTTTTTTGTGAGCTATCGGTTACCTTGTTCTTTTACCCGGGTTTTGGTATACTTTTTAGGCGTCGGGGCGTAGCGCAGCCTGGTAAGCGTACCTGCCTTGGGAGCAGGGGGTCGGCCGTTCAAATCGGCTCGCCCCGACCATGATTAGCCTTTTCTCCGGTTTTTTCTCTTCGCCTTGGTCCTGCTGAGTTCGTTGTCGGCCACTTCCTCCTGTATAAATAAAACAGTGATCGGTTAAGGGTAGCAGGGTGAAAATTCATGTTCATTGCCGTCGGATACCGGCTGGTTGGCTTCGCTGGAACACTGAAGCGGAAGAGAAGACGAAGGTTACGAGCAAATAGAAGAAGTGGGGGTTTATAAACCCGTGATTATCAGCGCCAGCCGGCGGACCGATATTCCGGCTTTCTACTGGGAGTGGTTTATGCACCGGGTCCGGGAAAAGTACGTGGTCGCGGTCAATCCCCTGTTTAGAAATCAGGTTTTCCCGCTGTCCCTGGACCCCCGCGATGTGGAGGCGATCGTCTTCTGGACCAAGAATCCGGCTCCCTGTTTAGACGGTCTCCCACAGCTTGAGGAAGCCGGCTTTCGGGGCCGGCTCTTTTTCCAGGTGACTGTCAACCCCTATACCCAAACCCCTCTTGAAGAGAACCTGCCTTCTTTGGCCGAACGGATCGAAGCCCTGGCCACCCTGGCCCGGCATATCGGCCGGGAACACATCTTCTTCCGCTACGACCCCCTCCTCTTGGCCCGAGGTTCCCAGTGTATCGATGCCGCCTATCACAAGGAACAGTTCGGTTTTCTCCTCCGGAAGATCGCCCCCTTTGTCTCCCGGGTGATCACCAGTGTCGTCGATACTTACCGCAAGTCACAGGTCAACTTCCGCCGCCTCCTGACAGAGCACAACCTCGAGGTGTTGATCCCGGATTCTACCGTCCTGGGGACACTGGCTCAAATACTGGTCGAAGAGGCCGCCGCACAGGGTTTACAGGTCTATAGTTGCGCGGAAGGGGGCAAGACCCTGCAGGTTCTAAATCAGGCCGGGGTTATTACCGGAAGCTGCATCGACCTTGCCTATATCGGCGGGTATCTTCCCACTCCTGTTATCCTCAAAGACAAGCAAAAAGATCCCGCCCAACGCCCGGCCTGTGGTTGTACAAAAAGCCGGGACATCGGAGCCTATAACACCTGTCTGGCCCGCTGTAAGTACTGCTATGCGACTGATTTCCGGCTCACCCCCCGGCTCATCGATCCTCGGGTTGATCTCTCGCTAGATGTGATCAACCTGGACGATTCACTAAGGCGCAGAATAGAGAAACTCCGGGATGAGCAGCGGGAAATTCCTGCAAATAAGCGAGCCATACTCAAAACTTGTGTATACAAATAAAAGCCGGTGGCCTACCCTAAGGGAAAGTTCCACCAAGAAATTACCTCGCTTCCCGCAGGGAGGATAGGCTATGAAACAAGAAAAGCACGTTAATGAAGAATGGCCTACCTGTGCCTGCCTGCGCGCAGGCAGGCGTTGCACGCAGACAGGTCAAAGGGAATCAACCCGGACATGTTTGATCCCTTAAGCGAAGTGTTGAGAAAGGAAGCCACCTTTCCCGCCCGCTTCACTTCGGGAATCCTCCCCAAATACCTTCACAAGACCAAGAACTTGGAAGAGTTGATCTCCTGGCTCTCCCGGTAGGGGATCTCCCCCCCATGACTTTCCGGAAACCCTCGGGGCTTTGCTGGGAACAGGCGCCCCCGGCCTTTCCCCTCAGACCATCAGAGACGGAAGGCCCAGTGGCCGGAGGAGGGCACCGCCTGGCGGAAACGGGGCCTCTTCGGTAAAGGTTGCCTCTCCTGGTGGGGTGGGGGGGTACCTGAATCCCCCGGGGGGAGGAGAGAAGCAGAGTCCTGGTGGTCATCGGAGCCACTGCTGATGGAGAGAAAGGGCTAATAGCTCTGGAGGACGGCTACCGGGAGAGTGAACCGCCCGGGAAAGAGGTGCTCTTGGTTCTGAAACGGCGGGGTCTGAGCGCAGGTCCGGAATGTGCGGTAGTCTCGATGACGGTTATAAAATGTACAAAAAGGGCGGTTTAAATTTGCACCCCCAACTGTATATTTTTGACCGCCCTTGACATTCGCTCCCTTTCGTAACTGCGGCTCCCGGCTGACGGTGCTCAGTATGACTTTCCAGCTCTTTCTCAGCGCCGGGAAACGGTGGAGAAGACTGAATGGAGTTCCAAGGTTAGCAGAAGTAGTGGAAGGAGTCATATTCGTCGATGGAATTCGCCAGAATGTGGACGCCGCCTGATGGGTCATACCCAACATTTGACATTAGCTCCCAAAAGGAGAACGATAGGTCGCAACTGGAACTGGAACAGCTAATGGATTTCGAAGCACGCTATAGCCGCATCGTCGCCCTCGGGTATGAGGAAAACCCCTCAGCAATAGAGGGAAAGCCCAAGGGCAAGCGGGGCAGAACTAAAAAGACTAAAGCCAGGAACCTGGTGGAGAGATTGGACAACCACCGCCAGGAAACGATAGACTTCATGTACGATTTTCGTATCCCTTTCGATAACAACCAAGCGGAACGTGATATCCGTATGATGAAGGTCCAACAAAAGATCTCCGGCGGCTTTCGCATCTGGCAAGGCGCCCAGGTCTTCTGCCGGATCAGGGGCTATATTTCCACTGTTAAGAAAAATTCCGTCCCGGTATTGGGGGCAATTCGTGATGGTCTCCTGGGTATGCCTTTTGCTCCTGCCGATGCCTGATCTCCATGCTATTGCGTTGGTGGCCTGAGCAGTTACTTAAGTGGCATTAATTGAAGGGTTCAGGGTTCAAAACTATAAGGTCTTACATGTGGTACAAAGCTCAGAGGTGGATTTCACAAACGGGTCTTTGCCGGCTCAGCAGGAGGATCAATCAGGTTCGAAGTCTATTATCGGGAGAGTCCGATTGGTCGGCCGTAGCCATTCAGGTCGGGCGCCTATTGAGGCTTCAAGGCACATTGATCGCTGCTCATGTGCAGCGCCGGGTCCGCGAGCAATATGGCGAGCGGAAGACTGTCTCCCGGGCAGCCCGCCGCGTGCTGCGCTCGTTCCGGGACTGGGGTGTACTGCAGGACGGCAGGTCAAAGGGTATTTATACATCCGGCACAACACTCTTATTAATTGAAGACCCGCAACTCATCGCCTGGCTGACCGAAGCAGCACTTCATGCCCGCGCCAACGGGGCGGCTCCGCTTAAGGCGCTGCTTGACAGCCCGGGCTTCTTCCCCTTCCGGATCAAACCGGTTCAGGCTGAGAGTATTAGAGCAACTTCTCCCAGACTAGACATTCTACGCTACGGGCTCGATGACGACCTTGTCATGTTAAAGTGACGTTTTATCAGACGCGCCAAAGTATGCAATTCGCACTACTTGCTACGAGGGTGAAGTTTCGTAACCGCGTTGTTCGCCTATCTCAGAAAGTTGACCATGATGAGGTGTGTCAAAGGTAAAGGAGGCTGGCCATTTGTTTGATTTTTTTCGTATTGCCCGGTACCGTATAACTTTAGCTGCCGGAAAACAGGGCTTGATTCTGCCCCCCTATAAAGGCGCCACATTTCGTGGCGGCTTTGGCACCGTTTTCCGCCGTATCGCCTGTGCCGTGCGCGGGCAGGATTGTTTAAGCTGCCTGCTCAAAGCGCAGTGTCCCTACGCCTATATTTTTGAAACCTCTCCGCCGGAAAACAGCCAGGCGCTAAGCAAATATGAAAGTATCCCCCGTCCTTTTGTCCTCGAACCACCAACGGAGACAAAAACTTTCTACGCCCCCGGCGAAACACTTGACTTTCAACTCCTGCTCTTCGGCCGCGCCATCCAATATCTCCCTTATTTTATCGTCGTTTTTCGGGAAATGGGGGAAACCGGACTTGGTCGCGGCCGACGTCCTTTTGTTCTGACAAAAATGGCCGCGCTAGGCCGGCAGGAGGCAGTGGAGATTTACTCAGCACAAACCAATACCATTCGCCACTTGGACCAGTCTGACACTTACTGCCCGCCGCAGTTTCCTCCCCCCTCGCAAATACAGGTCAATTTTATAACACCCGTCCGCCTGATCGATGACGGCGCCTGTGCCACTGTTCCTGAGTTCCATATCTTATTTCGGCAAATTATGCGCCGTATCTCCGCCCTAGCCTATTTTCACCACGGACAGCGGCTGGAGGCTGACTATGGCGGCCTAGCCGCGCGTTCACGACAAATCAACCTGTCAGCCAACAAGACCAGTTGGCAGGAACTTGAGCGCTACTCCCGTCGCCAGGACCAGCGTATCAACATAGGTGGTTTGGTCGGTGCAGCGGCCTACCAGGGAAACTTGACTGAATTTATGCCTTGGCTCGCCCTTGGCGAATACGTCCATGTAGGGAAAAACACCGTTTTTGGTCTGGGCAAATATGAACTAACCCTCCCGTAAAGGGGAATAGCAGTTTGCTGACTGGATTTATCAGCAGAACTTTGCCATTAATTATTTCTTTTGGTATGATGGCGCCAAGGGAAGCAGTTATGAACAAGGCTAACAAATCCCGTCGATTAACCGGTGTCATGAGCATCTTAAATCAGGGTAAAGCCGCTTCGGCAAAAGAAATCGCCGCCAGCCAGCCACTGCTTAACCAGGAAGGGATTGCCATATGCCGGCAGCTGCAGTCGGCCCTGGTCAAAGTGGAAAGCGTTATCCGCAGCGGTGCCGATACTCATGCTTACAAGCGCTTAAAAAGGCACTTTACCTATCTTAGCTCGCAGCAGCGGGATTACTCGCCCTGGCAGGGGATGATTGCCACCTTAACCGACTGTATCTGCCGCAGCCGCAGTGTAACAGCCGTTTATGACTCTTACTCCGGCGGCAAAGTCACCGAGCGCATCCTTGACCCTTATCATCTTTTTTGGGGGGGGGAAGGCAACCTTTATCTTGCCGCCCATTGCCATCTGCATCACGAAGTCCGCAATTTTCGCATCGACCGGTTTAAGAGCGTCAAAGCCCAAAATAACCTGTTTGCCCGCGACCCCTCTTTTAATCTGGCAGATTATCTGAAACCAAGCTTTCGCGTCTGGAGCGGCACAGAGGAAGTCAGCGTCCGCTTTCTTGTCTACCCTCCGGCGTCCCGCTTCTTCCGTGAATCCAGCTACCATCACTCACAACAACTTGAGGAGCTGCCGAAGGCAAAATTATTTGCACCCTAACCGTCTACAACAGCCCGGAGATCAAAAGCTGGCTCCTGAGCTGGGGGAAGCAGGTGGAGCTGCTTGAGCCGCAGGAACTGCGGGAGGAGATAAAGGAGGAACTGCAGGCTGGGTTAGGGATGTATGGGTAATATTGATTACAGTTGGTCGGACATCTATATTCACTCTACACCAGTGACGCTTCCAATGGCGGTTAATGAAGCGCCGCCAAAATATGACATTACACCTGAAGACGTTGAGGTTGAAGAATCTGTAAATGTTGTCTGGGAAATCAACGGAGAATAGGAATGAGCGAAGAGGTTTTAGGAGGTGAATAAGTATGCTAAATTGGACCGGGCATCCGTTGGTGGATGTGGGGACTGCCGCTTTATGCGCCATGAGCAAAAAAGATGACCCCCGAAACCTTATGTTAGAAGATTTGGATGCGGCGGCCGACCGGATGAGCGAATATTATTTTAGCGGCTTGATGACCAGTTATAATTCCTGTGTTTTTACGATGAACGCTTATGACAATCCATCGTCCGGACCAGAAAAAAGAAAAGAGTATGAAGGCAGGGTGCTGCGGGCGCACCGCTCACGGTCGGATCCAGGGGCAACACAGTATACCTGCCCGTTTTCCGGGGAAATAGCTTCCCACCTGATTGAAAGAAGGCAAATGCCGCTGCTTACCGGCGAGGACGTGTTAAATTTCTATCCTGCCGGTCGAGGTTTTTTGCCAATTTTCGGCCCTTACCTGGTAGCGCTGCAAGCGCTCCCGTTAGGAGGACGGCGCATTGAGGGCAGGCTGTTGATCGCCCACGGAGATGATCCTGCTATTACCTTGGCCTTTGCCGAGAAGTATCTGGCCGACAATCAACGGCTGCTAAGTCTGGTTAAAAGCGGGAGCTTGCCTTTAACAAAGGGCCCTTCTTCTGATTTGGAACGAGAACAGGCGGCTGTTGATGCTAAAAAGAAGACAAAGTACCCTGATGCCAAGGCGCCAGGCACATTGATCGTGAATGACCTCCTGGAGATCTATCGTGTGCGCATGGGGGGAGAGTTTAGGTCTCGCCCGGATGTGTCGGTGACTGCCTATTGGCTGAGCAATTCCGGGCAGGGACCTGCTTTGGAAATCTTTCATCTCCCGGCACAGGTGACACGGTTTTTAAGGATCGTGGACGCCGCGCCGCATGGGACGCGGTGGCGAAGCCTGGTGGCTAAGGCATGGCGCTCACCTTACGTAAAGGAAGCGTCAGATAATGAAGGAGAAGAGAAAAAGAGCGATCGTAAAAGAAAAAAACCGGACACGCCGCAGTTGCCAGGCGGACCTGGTCGTTCGCGGAACGACATCATGGCTGACTTATTTGCCATTTATGAGCATGGATTTATGGATGCTGCCGCCGCCAAGAATTTCTTAAGGCGGCATTTACTAAGAGACACTCTGATTTCGGGAGTTTTGAAATTACGGGGGCCGGAAACGACGGATTGGCCCTTAACGGCAATATTTATTAAAGAGGTGATGGGCATGGATGAAAGGCGAATTGAAGCGATCAAGCGGTTCGCCGATCGTTTGGCGGAACATATCAGCCAAACGAATGACAAAGGGTTGTTCCGCGGCCTGGTTTACAGCCAACGGCCTTGGGAGGTACGCAACGCTTTGACCAAAGCGCAGCGCAATCAGGCCAAAGACTACGGTCGATTACTCTTTGGGCTGGAAGAATACCTGGATGTTTTCGAAGCCGACAGCGCTGTCGGCTTCGGCGACTGGAGCCTGTCGAGAGATTTGATTTCCATCCGGCTGGTGGAGCAGCTTTACAGCAAAGGGTTTTTTAGCCGGGAGGATAATCGCGAACTATTGACTGAACCTGAAGCACGAGCAGACGAAGGGGTCACTTAAAAATTCTTTACGAGGAGTGATTGATAATGGCTTTTCTGGCAGGACTAATGGTTTTGGATGCCCCGGCCTCCGCCCTGAATAACGCTGGAGCTGATGCCGGCGCCCGAACGGACAATACTATCGCTGTGAAAAAAATCAGGACGCCCCAAGGGACATTCCCATATGTATCTGCGCAAGCCTTTAGGTACTGGCTGCGTACCGGGCTGGAAACTGCCGGCAGCGAGTGGGTAGCGGCGCCCGTATTTCGTGAAGGCAAAATAGCTTACACTGACGCCGACCCCGTTAAGAACTGGGACGACGATCTTTTTGGTTACATGCGCGCCCCCTCCAAAAGAGCAGATGCTGTAAAAGCTGCGGAGGCAACTCCGCTGGAGAAAGACCGGGAGATTACCCGTGTTTCTCCTTTTCGGGTGGGAACTTTTGTGGCTATTGCTCCGTCACCCATTGTCTCCGACTTCGGGACCATGACCCGCCAGGATGGCGATCCGGTTCCCTATGAACATGAGTTTTACCGGGCGCATCTCCGGGGCCTATTTTCTCTTGACCTTACCTGTGCCGGGACTTTTTTTGACAGCGAGCGGGTGGGTTATAAAAACTTAGATGTGCACCGTCGGGAGAAGGCAAAAGACGAGGGGTGCGCGCAGGTAACGGTCCGCAAGCAAAAGGCGCTGCGTTTACCTATCGAAAAACGTTGCCGGCGTGTGTCTACTTTAGTTGGGGCGCTGGCTGAACTAAACGGCGGAGCGAAGCAAGCGCTTCATTATACTGATTTAGTCCCGGCTGTAGTCTTTCTGGCCGTGGTGAAAAATGGTAACAATCCATTTTACCGGGTGTTGAGGGCTTCAAAGACCCACCAGACCGAATTTGACCGGGAAGCATTTGCCGAGATTCTTAGAGTTTACAAAGACGACTTCCTGTCCGACATCCATGTTGGATGGGCCAAAGGTTTTCTGGATGAAGAGCGCCAAGCCTTGCAGGAGGCTATCTTTGCTCATTCTACCGGTCTTGCGATTCATTTGCAGCATCCCCGGGAGGCGATCCAGGCGGTGGCCGGCCGGTTGGCTGACTCGAGCAATGAGGCCTGGTACACATGAGAGTAGCCAAAGTACAAATTGAAGCACCCATCACCTCGTTTCGCTATCCCCATTTTTTGATTGGCCGGCAGGCCGGCTTTGACATGCCGCCGCCTTCGACCATTTACGGCCACATAGCGAGCGCGGTGGGCGAATGGTTCGACCCGGCAACCGTCAAGTTTGCCTACCAATTTAGTTTTCAAGCCAAGGGGAGCGATTTGGAACATCAGCATGTAATTACCAGGGGTGGACAAAGTTTTAAGTGGGGAACCAAAAAATATCCTGTTTCCACTCAGGCTGTAGTTCAGCCTCACCTGCGCGACTTTTTATTCGGGTGCCGCTTGACCCTTTACCTCGACCCGCCCGATCTGGCCGAAGCTTTTCGCCATCCGGCGTTTTGCGTAAATTTAGGCCGGTCTCAAGATCTGGCGAGCGTCATTTCGGCTGAGGTGGTGGAGCTAGAGAGGGCAAAAGGAGCCTATCTGGAACAGACCCTGCTGCCGTTTAGCATGCGGCCCCTGCTGGGACGCGGGGTGACAGTCCTGATGCCCCGTTATATAGAACCGCCGCCGGACCGGGAGCCCCACTTTAGCCGGTATATTGTGCTTTTTGAGCTGGTTTACGCCGGTGAGGTTTCCCATACCAACAGACTGCTCCATTATGAAGGTCGATCAGCGGAGGAATGGTTAGTAGATCCATCTTCACCCCCAAAACACGAAGGGGTAAGAAGAGGGCTTATTTTTCACTCTTTTGTCGGAGATGAGGATAGTGTCGCTGGATTTCGATGATTTTTGGGCAAAAAGTCGGAACGAACAGGCCTCCGCCGGGGAGACATTGGTCAGCCACACCAGGCAGGTGCTTGCCAATGTTATTGCATTGCGCACACGCCTGCCTGAATTGGCCAGGTTCGCTCAAATGCCGCGTTTCTGGCCGCGCATGGCCTTGGCAGCCGTTCTCCACGACCTCGGAAAATGTGCGGGCGGATTTCAGCAGATGCTGCGGGGTAATGGAAGTTTTCCATACCGGCATGAAGTCCTTTCTGCGGCCTTCCTTCCTTGGCTTATAGGCAGCGATCCGCATCAGGACCTGCCATGGGTGGCTGCCGGGATACTCTCCCATCATAAGGATTTTTCGACCATGGAGAGGGATTATTCGCCGGGTTGCGACTGGGAAGAGCCTCCTTTGCCTGATTCGTTAGCACAAATAGCTTTGGAACTGGACGAAGAGTTTTTTCAATTTGCCCCGAAGATGCTCCAGCAAGTTTTGCTGCCGCTGCTTGACGAGTGTCCGCTGCCTGCATCTCATGAACGGTTCATCTTTTCGCTCTCAGACAATGCCTTTAATCAGTCAACATTCCCGGGCTTTGCCCGGCAGGCGCTGGACGCTTACGCTCAACTGGTCATCCGCCTGCGCAAAGAGGAGGCACACTCTTCAATTGCCCTGGCCGGGCGCTTCACCCGGGGCGTGCTGATCTTGGCCGATCATGCCGGGTCAGCCTGGCAGACCTTTGGCAATCTGGAGGCGCTTGCTTCTTCCGCCACCATGGCAAAAACACTGGCTTTACCGTTGCCCGCCGAAGGGGAAGACAAAATTTATGCTCATCAAACCCGCGCCGGCAAAATTTCGGGATGCGCTATACTGGTAGCACCGACAGGAAGCGGCAAGACCGAGGCCGCACTCCTATGGGCTGCCGCAAACGGTCAAAAATCAGCTGGAAGTCCACCGTTATTCTATGTGCTTCCTTACCAGGCAAGTCTGAACGCGATGCGTAGCCGCTTTGGAGAGCACTTCGGTGATGACCGGGTGGTGCTGCAGCATTCCCGCGCTTTGCAGGCCCTTTACCGCCAGTTATTGGACCGTGGTTACACCCCGGGAGAAGCAAAAACCCAGGCCACCCGGGAGATCAACCTCGGCAGGCTGCATGTTGCCCCGGTGCGAATACTGACACCATACCAGCTGTTGCGGGGCGCATTCCAGCTGCGCGGCCACGAAGCCCTTTGGACAGATTGCGCAGGCGCCCGCCTGGTCATTGATGAAATTCATGCCTATGAACCTGGCCGGCTAGGTATGATCCTTGCCCTCTTGGAGCATCTGGTACAGGATTTGGCGGTAAACGTACTAGTAATGTCGGCCACATTGCCTTCAGTACTGACAGAGGTTTTAAATGAAAAGCTTGAATACCCCATGCCGATTATAGCGACACCGGAAACATATGCAGCCTTTCGCCGTCACCGCTTACATCTACGTGCGGCAAATTTGCTGGATGAAGAGACAGTAAAAGAGATCCATCGCAGGGCAAAGGAAGGGCTGGCAGTTCTGGTTGTAGCGACCACTGTGCAACGTGCCCAATTGATTTGGGAGACGCTGAATGCCGTTTTAAATGGTGATGTTCAGGTGGAACTGCTTCACGGCAAGTTTTGTCCCCGGGATCGTTTTGCTAAAGAGCAGGGGCTGTTGCGGCAGGTTTCCACGAAAAACGCCGCAGGCAATAAAAAACCGCTAATTCTTGTGGCAACCCAAGTGGTAGAAGTCAGCTTGGACGTAGATTTTGACGTCTTGTATACCGACCCGGCGCCCTTGGAAGCATTGTTGCAACGCTTCGGACGGGTCAATCGCGGCCGCCGTTACCGGGAGCGCGATGTGGTAGTTTTAACTGAGATTCCAGAACGTTGCCCGGTTTATGCGGAATCTTTGGTTGAAAAGGCTTTACAGCAATTGGCGCCGATAGATGGGCAGATAGTGAATGAAGCCAAAATCCAAGATCTATTGGATAACGTTTACAGCGGTGCGGTGTCCCATTGGTGGAAGAGCGAGGTGCTGAAGGCTGCGGAAGCATTTAAGTCCGAGGTTTTGTCCAGTCTGTATGCTTTTGATACTGACGAACGGTTGGAAGATAAATTCTGTGAAATGTTTGACGGACAAGAAGTCCTGCCGATGGATCTATACGATGAATACCAAGGGCTGAGTAAGAATGACCCCTTACAAACCCAGTCGCTGTTAGTCTCCGTGAGCAGAGGGCAGCTTTGGCGCCTGCGAAAGGAAGGACGTCTGGAAAAAGTAGATCGGCATTTATGGGTAGCCCAGGCCCCTTATGATTCCCGCTTCGGGCTGCAATTGCAGCGGGAACTGATGCATGAAACCGGATAAATTTGGTACTAGCTGAAGAAAATGGACCTCCTGGCGCACAGGCCTGAAAACACAGGGATGAAAGGACAATGATATTTAGAAGGGAGGCGCCAGCTATGACAGCCTACACAGATTATAGCCTTGATGAAAAATTAAGGGAGTTTGAAAAGGAACGAAAAAATTATCTTACAGAAGCGATTGGCCTTTATAATGAGTTTATAAGGCGGTATTCTTTCAGGGAACATCCGGAAAAAATTGACGAACTTACCCCTGAAAAAATCTATAACCCAGGAGCCCAAGATTATTTCATAATCTGGATTGAACTTAAACTAAGAAACCTTGGCCGTATATCTGTGGGGAGTTCGCTTTACGCAGAATCCGCCAGGGGAAACCCTGAAAAATTCAAGCAGCTGCTTAAAGTAGCCATTGACCCTGCTTTAAATATTGCGGAAAAAATAGATGCTCCATGGGAAAGCATACGCGGTTTTGGTGGAGATAAGCTGGTGGCTAAAAAAATAGTGTTCTGCTATAACCCGGAAAAAATGCTCCCTATTTTCAAAACCGACCATCTTGAGCATTTTGCCAGTTGCCTGCAGATAGACTATATCCAAGGCGCACATGGCAAGTACGGGAAAAGCTATAACATGCTTTCTACCGGCCAGAAGTGCGAACTTCTTAACGGTATGCTGTTTGCCGTGTTTAAGTATCAGGAAACAGAAGCCGGCATATATGAAACGTTGCTGCCAGCCAGATTCCTTTATGAAACTTATCCTCCGCAGAAATCACCCGCCTTAACAAAGAGGGCAAAGATGGAACCGCTCCACTCCCTGGGGGCTTTATTTCAACCCGAATGTGAACAAGAAGTGGTGTACCTGTTCTCCGTGCTTCACCGCGACTTGGGCTTCCCTTATGTGCTGAAATTGCAAACAGCGTTTCCTGACTGCGTGGTGATAAACAAAAACAGGGAGACCAAAACTATTGAATTCGAGGTTATAGCCAGCGATTTTATTCACCACGGTCATCCAAAAGAGGGATGTGATTTTATAGTCTGTTGGGAAAACGACCTGGACGAACCGGTTGAAGGAATGCCCGAAATTATATCGCTAAAAGATTACGTTAGCCAGTAGCAATAACTGGGCATCTACTGTACATGTTCGACTACGTACTGACAAAATAATTCTAAATCAATAAGCCGTGTCTGCAAAATATGATAAAGTTCCTCGGGGGTTACTTTGTTATAATCATGGATAAGACGGTTTCGGTAACCTGCCATGCCGGTAATTTTGTTGGCATAATCCTCCGGCAACAGGCCGCTTTCCTGTAGCATCCTGATTACTGAACGATAATCCGAGGGAACGCCTGAGCCAGATTTCACCAACATATGGCGACCTAAATCGAATAATGCTTCTAGGGCACGGCGCAACCTGTTTTCGGCAACATCTATCGCGTCCTCACTGTTGCAAAATTCTTCCTTTGGCATTTCAGCAAGTAATTTTAACCTCTTTACCGAACGACGAATGATATTTACTCTTTCTGTTACCAGGGCAAGGCTATACAAGTGGGCGTTCCTCCTTGATTGCTTCAAATAATTCCTGCCGGGACATTTCCAGGTGATACTTGAAGTCCAAGTACTCACCGGAAGTAATATACTCGAAGTCGGTACGAAGCTCTTCATCACTGGAAAAGATGACCTCCCCGGTTGATATGGCCTCAAAACGTACCGGCAACGAAACGGTATGCAAAAACAACAGATCTGGTTCCAGGGGTGATAATACCTGAGCCAGGCGGGGGTACAAATCCATGTACAAGTCTACTTGATGCTTGGCTGGTTCTTTAAGCAGAACGGCCAAGTCTATATCCCGGGCCAGCTCCTTATTGTTAAGATAGGAGCCGAAAAGGTAAACCGCGACGATTTCTGGATACGTATTAAATATTTTTGTCAGCTCGTACCTTAAAGAATTTTCCAACATATTATTACGTTTCATGTATGCCTCCAAAGGGCAATAATCGGCTTCTGTCCATCATTATTTTAGCAGGAAAAGCAGGAGCTAATGTCAAATCTTGGGTATGACCCATCAGGCGGCGTCCTCTTTTTGGCGTATTCCATCCACGAATTTGACTCCCTCCACAACTTCTGCTAAGCGGGGTACTCCATTCAGTTTCCTCCACCGTTTCTCTGCACTGAGAAAGAGCTGTAAGACCATGCTGAGCACCGTCACCCGGGACCCGCACCGCAGTTCTTGGTCTTGTTGGTTTGCAACCTGACGGTACTCATGAGTGGATTTTACCGGGTTGGTGGTCCGTAAGTGCTTCCAGTGTTCGGCCGGGAAGTCATAGAAGGTCAGGAGCACCTCCCGGTCTTTTTCCAGGCAGTCGGTAGCCTGGGGGTATTGGGCCTGGTACTTGTTGATCAAGAGAGCGAAAGCCTTTTCGGCGTCTGTCTTGGTTTCGGCCATCCCGATCTGGTGGAGGTCGGCCTGGACTTTCCCCTGCACGCTTTTGGGGAGATAATTAAGCACATTGGCGGTCTTGTGCATCCAGCACCGCTGGGGGCGGGTGTCCCCAAACACTTAAGAGAGCGCCTTCCAGAACCCCAGGGCGCCGTCCCCCACTGCACACAACACGGCTCCCCACTCAGGCCCCGATGCTTCAGATCCAAGAGGACTTCCTTCCAGGACTGTTCGCTTTCCCGGTAGCCGTCCTCGAGGCTCAGGAGCTCTTTCTCGCCGTCTTCGGTGGCTCCGATCACCACCAGGACACAGGTCTTCTCGTCCATCCGGGCGTTCAGGTACACCCCCCACCCCACCAGTAGACATAGTGCTTCCCGGAGAGATCCCGCTTCCGCCAGGCCTGGTATGCCTCCGGCCACTTGGCCTTCAGCCGGACCACGGTCTGGGGAGAGGGGAGCGAGGTGATTTCTTCATAGGAACTGCACCTTAGGATACGCCACCTGTTTTTATTTGGCTATACACAAGTTTTGAGTATAACTCGTATGCTCTGGGGAGACCAGTATGACAACGAACCTGGGAAACAGGGGAGGGCATCAGATGGAATACAGGGAGTCCGATCTACTTTATCTGCAGAACTACGCCTATGGGTGAGCATGGACCGGTGGTTTTTTAACTACGGCTAAACTATCATTTCTTGGTCGGTGTTTCAACCTCTGGATTAGCTTCCTTGGCTCTGCCAAATATTTTTGTACTATAGAACCCCTACCCAATGCGAAAGGTCGCAAAAAGCGGAAAAAGTCTTTAAGCCAGTGGCAGCGGCTACTGTGATGAGACTAAAGGAAGACCAAACAGCCGGCCTTATTTCCCAGTCGCCTGATGAAGAACCTGCAGCAACGTACAAAGGCACTTATCTTCTCATCAGTACCGTTCGTGCCGCTTCAGAGTAAGGGGGGGATTCATGGAACCTCCCCCCCTTCCCGCACAAAACAGCCTTACAATCCCGGTGTAGAGGAGGAGCCTTTCCTTGTGGTGGTCCCGGCGGCCCGTTGCGGTGTTCAGGCCAAGGTACCG
>DATIKP010000161.1 GCA_035477455.1 Atribacteraceae bacterium | reverse complement strand
GTTCACAAACTGCTGACGAAAACCGGGAAATCCTCAAGCACCTTACCCAACGCTCCCCTCGCATAGCCTTCAATGTTGATCTGATTTACGGACTTCCCTTCCAGAGTCTTTTAGAATGGCAAAAAGATCTGGAAGAAGCCCTTGAATTTCACCCGGCTCATCTTTCTATTTACAATCTTACCCTGCATCCGATGGTACCCATAGCCCGTTTTTCCCGTTCTCATCCGGCTGTTTTTCCCGATCCGGAAAGGGAAGCGCTTATGTTCCAGTGGACGATGGACCGCTTGTCCGATGCTGGCTATATCCATTACGAAATTTCGAATTTTGCGTTCCCAGGACATGAGGCACGCCATAATCTGGCCTATTGGCGGAACGACAATACCCTGGGTTTGGGGTTGGGAGCCTGGTCATTTTTAGACGGGGTTCGGGAACGCAATGCAAAGCACTTTTGCCATTATCTGGCAATGATTGAAAACAATCTCAATCCCGCCGTTTTCAGAGAAAGGCTTATGCCGGAACAAGGCGCCCGGGAAACCTTTTTCCTGGCTCTACGAACCAACCGGGGGGCCGATCTCAATCTGATTTTAGAGTCAACAGCCGGAGATCCATCAATTCTTTGGAGGAAGGCTGAAAATCTCCAGTCTGGCGGGTTCATCAACATCGCTGGATCAATGATATTTCTGACCCGAAAAGGGATCCTGGTTGCCAATCAGGTGATTCAAGAATTGATTGATTGAGAAGTGGTTCCTTTCGTCAGGAATTGGCAAGCGAACTATCCTGTTCCACGTTTATTCACCATACAGAACGTGATAGAATACTGGATAGAGCCACCCCATCTAGGATCCTGGCCCAGTGATGGATGAGGAGCCCTTCTCCTCCTTCATTCTTGTATCTTGTGTCGTTCTTCTATAAACGTAAACATGAGTTGACCTGTTGGTGCCCGACGGCAATGAACATAAGATTTGAGGATGGGACGAAATACGTTATGATTTTTACCCGTTGCCCATCACTGATCACCTTCACAGTTTCATTTATATAGGAGAAAGAAAAACAGGCTATTAGGCGGTAGGTCAAACACCAAAACAAAGACCGCATTGCTCCTTTTTAATAGCCTAAATAGCTTAAGCTGCTACCGCCTGTATTTATAAAGGAGGACTTGTATTGACTGTCGAAGAATTAATGTTGACCGAAATTCCCGTTGTCAATGACTTTGATTCAGTCCAGGAAGTCGCTGAGTTTCTCAGTCGGCGAAAGCTCGAGGGAGCGTGTGTCCTCGATCTTGAGCAAAACTTGATTGGGTATTTTTCCCTTAATGAATTTTTTCAGAAACTGGTCTCTGATATCAATGCGAAAAGTTCATCGAAAAGGAATTTTCCAAAACTCCTTATAAAAAAGATTAGGGAAATCGGTGATCAGGAAATATCGGACTATATGACCGAAGACTTCGTATCTCTGACCACCGTTCAGGATGAATATGATCTCTTGGATCTTTTTTTGACGACAAACCAAGAACTCATACCGGTTATGAAGGATAAAAGAGTCGTTGGTATCTTGGGCAAGGCTCGTTTTTTTGAAGCGGTGCTCAAGAGTTGACCCGCCTGCTGTAACCGGATAATGCGTATATCTTTTATATTATATGATGGGAGGCGAGAGGATGGACAAAAAAACGATTCGTGATTTATCTGAACAGGAAATTACCGGAAAGCGAATACTCATGAGAGTGGATTTTAATGTCCCTCTTGACGATGCGAGACGGATCACCGATGACACCAGGATCGTAAAAAGTCTTCCGACGATTTGTTATCTGCTCGACCGTGGAGCCAGGCTTATCCTGGTAACTCACTTGGGACGACCAAAAGGGAAACCGAAAGACGATCTGCGACTTGCTCCGGTAGCCAGCCGACTCGGTGAAATGCTGAACAAAAATGTCCGCAAGGCCGCTGATTGCATCGGTCCATCAGTAGAGGCGATGATCAAGGAATTGGCTGACGGCGACGTCCTCCTTCTGGAAAACATCAGGTTTTATGCCGAAGAAGAAGCCAATGACGAAAACTTCTCCAAAAAGCTGGCTTCGTTGGCCGATCTGTTCGTGAACGACGCTTTTGGTACCGCACACCGGGCTCATGCATCAACGACCGGGGTGGCGAAGTATCTTCCAGCCTATGCCGGCTTCTTAATGGAAAAAGAACTGAAGGGTCTGGGGGACAAATTAAATAATCCCCGCCGTCCCTTCCTGGCGATTCTGGGCGGAGCGAAAGTATCCAGCAAGATCGGAGTGATCCGTAAACTCCTGGAAAAAGTCGATGGTCTTTTGATTGGCGGAGGAATGTCCTATACTTTCATCAAGGCCCAGGGCTATGAAGTGGGGACTTCCCTTCTTGAAGAATCGATGGTTGATGAAGCAAAGGTAATTATCGAGTTGGCCCAGGAAAAGAATGTCGTTTTTTTGCTCCCGGTCGATTTTTTAGTCGCTCCTGAGGGCAAGGAAGATTCTCCCGCCTCTCTGGTTGCCTGGAACCAGATGCCTTCAGATAAAGGAGGGTTCGATATTGGGCCGGAAACCCTGGCTCTTTTTGAGAAGGAAATCGCAAAGGCCGGAACAATATTTTGGAATGGGCCGCTGGGTTTATTCGAAGTCGAAACCTTTTCCAAAGGCACAACAGCGATAGCCAGGATTATTGCCTTATCTTCCGCTGATACCGTTATCGGAGGAGGAGATACGATCGCTGCAATCAAGAAGGCTGGAGTCGAGGAGAAAATTACCCATATTTCAACCGGCGGCGGCGCTTCGCTTGAGTTTGTCGAAGGACGGGTATTGCCCGGCGTGGAAGCCTTGTTGAACAAATAAAATAACTTGCCGGATTGAGATAGCGCTGGGTGAGTATAGCTCACCCAGCTTCCGGTATTATAGAAAACTGACCGGTGCCGGCTTTACTGGACATTATGGCGCATCCAGATCGTTCACGTATCGAGAAGTGTTAGTAAACTGTTCCTGAACCGTACCCAGTGGGTACCCTTCCAAAAGATACGCTGGCATGAGGGACATCTTTTAACTTCGGAAAAACCCCGGTAGACGTAGAGAGGAATATACGGCCGACTGTCGGCGGAGGTTGTAAGTTCCAAAGCCTGGTTACAAACCGGGCATCGAGAAAACCAGGCACGCTTTGTAAGGCCTGTCTTCTTATCGATTTCGGAAAGTTGCTTATTGATCTTTTCCTCTTCTACCAGGATAGCCAAGGCACCGGCTCTTTTTGCCAATAGATGGTCACGGGTCAAGAGAATCCGGCCTTCATAGCGGGCCCAGGCGAGGATGCGGGAGTCATTCAGATGTCCGGCATATGCCGTATCATAACCAAGGATTCTGAGACAACGGGCCAAGCGCCCCAACATGCAGTCCGTAAGAAACTTTCTGCTATCTTCCATGCTTCCATTTTAACCTAAGCGGGGAGTGAGTTGTACTTAAAGTATGGTTCATTTACGACATTGGGAAAAGGAATAAAATGTATTCAGTGACAGTGGGAGGATAGGAATGCCGGAGTCAAAACCACCTTATTTTCTTGGGATCGACGTCGGTACTCAGGGCCTAAGAAGCGGTATTTTCGATATGAGGGGAAACATCGTTGCCTTGTCTTTTTATTCTTATCCCGAATATCACCCTCGTCCGGGCTGGGCGGAGCAGGATCCGGCTGATTGGTGGAAGGCAGCACAGGATACGGTACGTCGTTGTGTGTTCGAAGGAGAGATCAAACCGGAGGATATCGCCGCCCTCAGTATCAGCGCCAGTTCCTGTACAGTGTTGCCTGTTGACCGCTTTGGCAATCCCAAGTATCGGGCCATCCTGTGGATGGATGTCCGGGCATACGAGCAAGCGGAACGGATCAACGCCACCCAGAACCATATCCTTAAATACGCCGGTGGGAATGAATCCCCGGAATGGATGATCCCTAAGGCTCTTTGGCTCAAAGAGAACGTTCCTGACGTTTTCGCGAATTCAGACTATCTGGTTGAGTGCCAGAACTGGGTGGTGTTCAAGCTCACCGACCGATGGGTGACCTCGCTCAACAATGCCATTTGTAAATGGAATTACTGCCTCACTGAAGGAGGTTGGCCGGATTTGTTGTTGCGGGATCTGAATTTTGAAGAGGTGCTGAGTAAGTGGCCCCGGGAACTGGTGCCGGTCGGACAGAAGGTTGGCGAACTGACCAAGCGCTCGGCGTATGAACTGGGCCTAATTCCAGGAATTCCGGTGATCCAGGGGGGAATCGATGCTTATGCGGCCATGGTTGGCCTAGATGTCGTTCATCCCCAGCGCCTGGCCTTGGTCATCGGTTCATCCACCTGTCATATGGCTTTATCTAGTCAACCGATATTCAGTCCGGGCATCTGGGGTCCTTATTATAATGCCGTTCTTCCGGGCCTGTGGATTCTCGAAGGAGGACAAAGTTCAACCGGATCCTTGATTAAGTGGTTTGGAGACAATTTTGCGGCACAGGAATGCCGAGAGTCATACGAAATTGGAGAAAGCCTTTTCGATATTCTGGACAAGGTTGCCGCTCAGGTATCTCCGGGAGCGGATGGCCTGATTCTCCTCGATCACTTCCAGGGGAACCGCAGTCCCTACCAGGACCCTTTGGCCAGGGGTTCTTTTTGGGGCCTGTCCCTCAGCCATACAAAAGCACACATCCTCCGGGCTATCTACGAAGGAACGGCTTACGGTACGTTCCATATCCTGAAAACATTGGCTAAAGATGGTTTCGAAGTGCAGGAGATGTATGCCTCAGGTGGCGGCGCACGCAGTAAGCTGTGGCTCCAAATCCATGCTGATGTGACCAATATTCCCATTAACTTGACCACCGTCGAAGAAGCAAGTACGCTGGGAACCGCTATTTATGCGGCGGTTGGCAGCGGGTTTTACGATACAATCCCGGATGCGACCCTTAGGATGGTCCAGATTTCCGGCCAGGTATATCCAAATAAAGCAAACCATGAATTGTACCGTTTTTTTTATGACAAATATATCCGCAGTTACTTTGCTTTAAAAGAACTCATGCATGAAGTATCGAGTGAATTGGGACACGGGGCAGGAAGAGGTTTTTAAAGGACTCAAAGAGGTAGGCTTTGATTCTTTCGGCTGCCTTTGTTCCCATCAAAAAACCCCGTCGGACACCGTCCGACGGGGTTTTTTGATGGGATTATTCCTTATTCATCAGGATTTTTGCCCGGATAACCAGTTGATCAACGGTAAACCCGAACTGGGACAAGACCGTTGAGCCGGGAGCAGATGCCCCAAACCGGTCGATTGCGACCACATCACCCCTCTCTCCGATGTATTTGTGCCAGCCTAAGCTTGCACCGGCCTCGACGGCCAGCTTGGGTATCGGTCCGGGAGGGAGGACCGAGTCGCGGTATTCGATGGATTGCGCTTCGAAGAGTTCCCAGCTGGGCATATTGACCAGCCGTACGGAAAATCCCTCAGAAGAGAGTTTTTCAAAGGCTTCGAGGGTCGGATGAACTTCCGAGCCGGTCGCCACCAGGATGATATCGGGAGTTTTCGGGCTCGACTCGGTAAGTATATAGGCGCCTTTCTGGAGGCCTTGGGCAGGGGCAAACCGGCTGCGGTCCAGGATTGGAAGATCCTGCCGGGAAAGGATAATTGCTACCGGACCATTCTGGTGCTTCAGGGCCGTCCGCCAGGCCTCTGCGGCTTCGTTGGCATCGGCCGGTCGAATCACGAGAAGATTCGGCACCGACCGGAAAGCGGCCAAATGCTCGATTGGCTGATGAGTGGGTCCGTCTTCGCCCAGACCTACTGAATCGTGGGTAAAAATGTAAACGACGTGACAGCCGGATAGGGCGGCCAAGCGGATAGACGGTTTCATGTAGTCCGAAAAGACGAAGAAGGTGGCCCCGAAAGGGATTAGGCCACCATGCGTGGCTATTCCGTTAAGGATGCCCCCCATTGCGTGTTCTCTGACTCCAAAGGCAATATTGCGTCCTGCATAGTTCAGCGGTCCGGAAACCACGCCCTGCATATTTGCGTGGCATTGCCCCGGCGCCTGGAAACTGCCCTGATCCTTTAAAACAGTATTGGTCGAAGGGTCAAGATCGGCTGATCCTCCCATCAGGGCACTGATCCGTTGCGCGAGTGCGTTCATGACTAACCCGCCGGCTTTGCGAGTCGCCATCCCCTTCGGGTCGGCTGGGAAAACCGGTAAATCTTTTTCCCAACCCTCGGGCAGGCGGTTTTCGATCAATCCCTGTAATTCCTTGCCTTCCGCCGGATAGGCGGAAGTATAACGTTCGAGCATCCGTTTCCATCGCGCCTCTTCAACAGCTCCCTTCTCCCCGCTTTGTTGAAAGTGAGCGGGCACTTCATCAGGAATGAAAAAATCCCGGTCATCAGGCCAACCGAAAAAACGCTTTGTCTCCAGAACTTCTTCGCTTTTCAGAGGTGAACCGTGAACATCAAAGGTATCCTGTTTGGGACTTCCGAACCCGATATGGGTCGTAACCATGATCAAGGAAGGCCGATTCAGTTCTTCTCGGGCTTCAGTAATGGCCCGACTGATCAAATTCAGATCGTTTCCAGCCTCAACTCTGATCACTTGCCATCCATAGGCATTGAAACGCTTGCCGATGTCTTCGGTAAAACACAAAGCCGTCTCTCCGGCAAGGCTGATCGAGTTGTTATCGAAGAGATAAACCAGCTTTCCCAGGCGGAGATGTCCGGCCAGAGAAGCCGCTTCGGCGGTCACTCCCTCCATGAGATCGCCGTCGCTGACGATAGCATAAGTATGGTGATCGATCATCCGGTAATCAGTCCGGTTGAATCGGGCGGCCAAATGCGCTTCAGCAATAGCCATTCCCACACCGGTGACGAAACCTTGGCCGAGTGGACCGGTTGTCGTTTCGATACCGAAATCTATATCGTGTTCCGGATGACCCGGTGTGGCGCTTCCCCATTGCCGGAAGTTTTTGAGTTGGTCCAGCGTCATTTTTTCATAGCCGGATAAATGGAGCAGGCTATAGAGAAGAGCTGAACCATGCCCGGCTGAGAGGATGAAATGGTCACGATCAAACCAACGGGGGTGGCGGGGGTTATACTTGAGATGGTCCCGAAAGAGAACGTAAGCCATCGGCGCAGCGCCCAGGGGCATCCCGGGATGGCCTGATTTAGCCTTCTGGACTGTATCCAGTGCCAACATTCTGAGAGCTGTCACGCATAATTCATCAATTTTCGTGTTCAAGAATCCACCTCCCAATAGAAACGATTCGGTTACGTTGGATTTGCCAAAAAAAACAGTGGAAGCTCAAGAGCCGGCTCTCTGTTATTACGCCGGCTCGGCGGTAAACTCCAGTAAGTCTACGATGGCATAGCGGCTGATTGTCCATACCCCCCCGGTGCGCTCCATGGTTAAAATAGCCTTGATAGTCATGGTGTAACGGATCCCTTCTTCGATCTCCGCGATACGGTGAATAGTTTCCACTTGGGCGGTATCCCCATCAAAAAGAGTTAGGTGGCGGTCTTCCAAACGGAAAAAAGCTATCTCCACTATTTCTAGGTGTTCGGAAATCTGTGCGAGGTATTCTTCGCGGGAATAAACCAGAATCTGGTTATTAATTTCATAGGTATATGGAAAACTATAGTGTCCAAGGATCTCTTCGGGACTCTGCCGGAGAGCCGCATCCTCGAGCGAGTCCAAGGTCCCGTTGATCCGTAGATGGGCCACTCTTTCATTGTGGGGGGTACACCCCACAATGAAGAGGGTGATAAATATAGAGACAACCAGCCACACACCATATTTTTTCATTTTGACTCTCCTCCCGGCAGATAAATTGATTTGCTATGTACTTCACGCTTTATCCTACTGGGAGAATACCATTCTGTAAAGCGCTTCGCTCATTCTTTCTCTGTCGGGCGCAGGAGGCGTCTTCATTCAAATGACGAATCTCACAGAAACCCTTTGACCGCAGGGTTCCCGGTTAACCGTAGAATGCCTGGTGGAATAGATTATCCTTTCCTGCGTTGCTCTGATTATTTTAGTAAATTACAATGAATTGAGTTATACTGGAAAGAACCAAGCTCTGAAACCGGTTGGAATAGTTTGTTGTAAATAAGTTATAACCGTTGCAATGAAATCTCAAAAAGGGAGGAAGAAGCGTGGCCGAATTAGATTCCAAGGAACAAACTTCAACAACAAGCATAAATGATGAGCAAATGGACTCTCTCAGGCTTCTACTTCAGGACTACAAAGGGAAACGGGGTATGCTTATCCAGGCTCTCCATGCGGCTCAAAATATGATCGGCTATCTGCCCCCTTCGATCCTGAAACTGATCTCCCGTGTCCTGGATATCCCGCTGAGCGAAGTGTACGGTGTGGTTACCTTTTATCATTTCTTTTCCATGAGACCACGGGGAAAGCATGTAGTGCAAATTTGCCTTGGGACCGCCTGCTATGTACGAGGTGGTCAGGAAATCCTCAACCGTCTACAGCGAGATCTGGGAATCGATGTCGGAGAGATCACCGAAGACGGGTTGTACTCTATGGAAGTCATGCGTTGTGCCGGAGCCTGCGGGCTTGCCCCGGTGGTGACGGTCGACAACGATGTACACAAGCGCGTCAATCCCGCCCGGATCACTGAGATAGTTAAAAGCTACCAGTGAACCGATGAAAGAACTGGCTCTTCATATCTTGGATATTGCCGAAAATTCAGTCAGGGCACAGGCAAGAACCATCCGAATCACTGTTCGGGAGGACAGCGCTCTTGATCTCCTGGAAATCATCATTCAAGACGATGGGGCGGGTATGGATGAAGAAACGCTCCATGCAGCACGCGATCCGTTTTTCACCGGACAAAACAAGAAAAAAAAGATCGGCATGGGAATTCCTCTCCTTGAACAACTAGCCGAACAGTGCGGAGGCAAGCTGGATATCGTTTCCCGGAAAAACGGCGGGACATCGCTGCGAGCTTCTTTCCTCCGCAGTCATATCGATCTTCCGCCTTATGGAAACATTGCCGATACCCTGGTTGTCTTGTTCGGTTCGCACCCAGAGATCAATTTTGTTTACGAGCACGAAAAGGATGGTTGTGTCTGGTCCTTTAGTAGCCGCGAGCTTCTCAGAGAGATTGGATTACGCCATCCGGGTGAGATCCCGAGAGTGTTGCCGGCCATCCGCGACTGGATTCAATTTCACGAGAGCAATCTGTGGGGAGGAGTGTCGAACATACATGAAGATTCGAAGCCTTGAAGATCTGAAAAAAATCAAAGAAGAAGCGCAAAAACGAATCGCTGTTCGGGAAGGCCATGCGGAATACAAGGTAGTGGTCTGTATGGGTACCTGTGGAATTGCTTCTGGGGCTCGCCAGGTCATGGCCGCTATCCTTGACGAAATCTCCAAGCGGGGGTTGGGGAATGTCGCCGTTTCCCAGGCGGGGTGTGTTGGTTTATGTGATCGCGAACCGCTGGCCAGCGTGGAGAAGGGAAGCGAAAAAGTATTTTATGGTGATTTAAACCCGGAAAAAGCCCGGCAGATTGTCGCCACCCATCTGGTCAACGGCCAGATTCAGGGTGAATGGGTTGTTCATGTTGAACGATAGCACTCAGAATCCGGAGGGATTTGGACATGGCTGATATGGAACGGTGTCAGATACTCCTTTGCGCCGGAGCGGCGTGCATCTCATCCGGTGCTCTGGCTATCAAGGAGTCCCTGCTGAGAGAAATACAAAAAAACGGACTGGAAAACGAAGTACGGTTGGTGGAAACCGGCTGTGTAGGGCCTTGTAATCTGGGACCGCTTGCCGTCATTTATCCGGAAGGGGTCTTCTACCAGAAATTGACCCCCGAAGACTCACCGCAAATCGTGGAGGAACACCTTCTCAAGGGCCGGGTGGTTGAACGGCTTCTCTACCAAGCCCCGGAAGAGGAGAAGCAAAAGTTTTTCAGGGAAATCGATTTTTTTAAAAAGCAGGTAAAAATCACTTTGCGTAACAGTGGATTTATCAATCCGATGAATCTTGAGGAAGCCATCGCTCGGGATGCTTACGCGGCATTGGCCAAAGTCCTTTCGGAGATGACTCCGCATGCAGTCATTGATGAGGTGAAGCGGTCTGGCTTGCGGGGACGGGGCGGCGGCGGATTCCTGACCGGACTGAAATGGGAGTTTACCCAAAAAAGCCTGGATACCCCAAAATACATTATCTGTAACGCCGACGAAGGGGATCCCGGAGCGTTTATGGACCGTTCGATTCTCGAGGGAGACCCGCATTCGGTGCTCGAGGCTATGGCCATTGCCGGGTATGCCGTCGGGGCAACGGAAGGATATGTCTATATCAGAGCCGAATACCCGCTGGCTGTTAACCGTTTGAATCATGCCATTACTCAGGCCAGGGAGTACGGCCTCTTAGGGAAAAACATCATGAATACCGGATTCGATTTCGATATCGAAATTCGAATTGGAGCCGGTGCCTTCGTTTGCGGTGAAGAAACCGCTCTGATCGCCTCGGTGGAAGGCAAGCGGGGCATGCCCCGTCCCAAACCGCCCTTTCCCGCCCAAAGCGGTTTGTGGGACAAACCGACTCTGATAAACAACGTGGAAACCTGGGCCAATATCTCTCCGATCATCCTGAAGGGCGCTGAGTGGTTTGCTGCTTATGGAACCGCAGAGAGCAGGGGAACTAAGGTATTCGCTCTGGCCGGGGATATCACTAACACTGGCCTCGTGGAAATCCCCATGGGAATTTCACTTGGTGAAATCGTCTATGACTTGGGCGGCGGAGTAAGGAATGGAAAGAAACTCAAAGCGGTTCAGATCGGTGGCCCATCGGGAGGTTGTATCCCGGTCGAACATCTGAATGTGAAAATCGATTACGACTCTTTGAAAGAATTAGGCGCGATTATGGGTTCAGGCGGTCTGATCGTCATGGATGAGGATACCTGCATGGTTGACCTCGCGCGCTATTTCCTGGAATTCGTTCAGGATGAGTCCTGTGGGAAATGTACCCCTTGCCGGGTGGGAACCAAGCGGATGCTTGAAATCCTGGAGCGGATCACCCGAGGGGAGGGCCAGGAAAGGGATATCGAAATCTTGGAAGACTTGGCCCATACGATCAAAGTCACCGCTTTATGTGGTCTGGGACAAACCGCACCCAACCCAGTCCTCAGTACTCTGCGCTATTTCCGGGACGAGTACGAATCGCACATTCGGGAAGGGCGCTGTCCGGCAGTGGTTTGTCGGCCACTTTTTGTCTCTCCCTGTCAGCACGCCTGTCCCTTGGGGATCGACATCCCCGGATATATTTCCAGCATTAAAGAAGGCGACTATCCAGAAGCGCTCTCGATCATCCGGGAGGACAACCCTCTCCCTTCTGTCTGCGGACGAGTGTGTCACCGCCCCTGTGAGGCAAAATGCCGCCGAAACCAGATCGATGAAGCAGCGGCGATCGATGATTTGAAGCGTTTTGTGGCTGATTATGCCCGAAGAAACCACCTGACCCTTCCCGTCGTTACCGAGGGACGCCGGGACGCCTCCATTGCGGTAGTCGGTGCTGGTCCAGCCGGTTTGACCTGTGCTTACTACTTGGCTCGGAAAGGGTATGAAATCACCGTGTACGACGAATTTCCCGTGGCCGGTGGTATGTTGGTAGGCGGGATTCCCGCCTACCGGCTTCCCCGGGAAGCCCTCCAATACGATATCAGTCAAATCCGGGCCATGGGTGTCAAATTTCAGATAAATACTGTACTGGGCCGCGACATCACCTTGGAAGAACTCAGGGAAAAGTATGATGCAGTGTTCCTGGGAATTGGCGCCTGGAAAAATTCCCCCTTGGGTATTCCTGGCGAAAATCTGCCAGGGGTCTATCCGGGCCTAGAAATACTGAAAAAAATCAATTTTGGAGAAATCATCGAGGTTCCACGAAAGGTCGTAGTCGTCGGTGGCGGCAACGCTGCGATGGATGCCGCTCGCACCCTTTTACGGATGGGGAGCCAGGAAGTCAGTGTGATATATCGGCGAACCCGTTCGGAAATGCCTGCTATCGAAGAGGAAATTACTGATGCCGAAGAAGAGGGAATCCTGTTCCACTTCCTGACCAGTCCTTTAGAGGTGGTGGGTGATGAAAACGGCCGGGTCCGGGGTGTGCGTCTTCAGCGCATGCGACTCGGTGAGTTCGACCGGAGTGGGCGCCGAAGACCGCAGCCGATTGCTGGAGCAGAAACCTTCCTCGAATGCGACATGGTCGTTCCCGCAGTAGGTCAGGTTCCTAACGTCGAAACCTTCGGTTCTTCTTTGGCCGTCGATCACCGGGGCAGCGTCATTGTCGACCGCTACACATTGTTGACTTCAATTCCTGGAGTCTTTGCCGGCGGCGATATGACCGGTTCTGAAGCGACGGTTGTCCAGGCTATGGCTGCTGGGAAAAAAGCGGCCTATAGCATTCACCAACATTTGAAGGGGGATGAGGAGGAGACGAGGCTTTATCTCGGTCCGAAGCCGGTGAAAATGCTGGAAGAAGAAACGCTGGCCGTTGAAGAAATCGCCCGGATCGTCGCTCCCGAACTGCCGGTTCGGGAGCGAATTTGCAGTTTTGCCGAGGTAAGACTCTGCTTGAATGAAGAGCAGGCCCGCCGAGAGGCGGAACGTTGTCTGCGCTGCGACCTGGAACGGATGATAAAGGAACGACAGAAGGTTGCAGCTGGTGAATTCGACGAGGAGGATAGCGTTTGATGAATCCAGTCAAGATTGAACCCATTGTCTACCAGGAGGTCGATGAAATTATCCGGAAATACACCGATGAAAAAACGCCTCTTCTGGCGATTTTGCAGGATATTTCCCTCAAGTGGGGTTACCTTCCCCGGGATGTCATGGGGTATGTGGCTCAAAAACTGGATATTCCTGCCGCCCGGATTTGGGGGGTGGCAACCTTTTATTCGTTTTTTGAGACCAAGCCAGTGGGAAAATACGTTGTCCGGGTATGTAAAAGCGCCCCCTGTCACGTTCTGGGAGCAACGAACGTGCTTGAGACCCTGGTCCGGGAATTGGGAATCCAAGTCGGAGAAACCAGTAAAGATGGCAAGTTCACTTTGCAAGCGACCAGTTGTCTGGGTGTGTGCGGCGTCTCCCCGGCCATGATGATCAACAACGCAACCTATGGAAATCTCTGTGAAGAACGGATTCGGGAAGTGCTCTCGCAATTTGCATAACGGATACAAAACATTGCGGTTCCGAGCCACCCACCATATGGGAAATGGTCCGTAAACGGATGATGAGTTCTTTTGGAGTGGCCCAACGGCAAAAAGGCAACCCGAGATTACATTGAAAATTCCCGGTCCCGCCGGGTTGGGGGGTATGATATGTTTTATCGTGCACACGTCCTTGTGGAAATGACCAGCAACTCCATTCTGCTGGGAGCGGCCCAAATAAGAGAGCGACTTTCGAGGGAAATCGTTCTGGCTGGTCTGTCGCAGGAAGTCAAGGTTTTAGAAACCGGACCATATGGGGCAAAAGTGCCTTCGCCGTTCGTTGTCGTGTACCCGGAAAACGTAATTTATGCCCCAGTCAGCATAGATGATGTGAAGTGGATTGTGGAAGAGCACCTACTTAAGGGTAGACCGGTCACCTCGCTTATCCATCCGGAGGTCAGGGTCGATTGGGGACTGGCTGGCTTTAGACAACCTTTCCTGTTGTCCAAGGAAAAACGGGTTGTTTTACGTAATTCAGGATTGATTGATCCCGAAAACATCGACGATTCGATTGCCCGGGATGGTTACCAGGCCTTGGCCAAGGCCCTCACGCTTTCCCCACAGGAAATCATCGATCGTATCAAGAAGTCTGGTCTCCAGGGCCGGGGCGGAGCCGGATTTCCCGCCGGTTTGAAGCTCGAATTCACCGCCCAGGCGACTGGTGACGAAAAGTATGTGGTCTGTAACGCCGACGAAGGGGAACCCGGAACCTTCAAGGACCGGTTGATTCTGGAAGGAGATCCCCATTCGATCATCGAGGCCATGGCCATTTCTGCCTATGCCGTAGGAGCCGGGGAAGGTTTTATATATATACGGGCCGAATACCCGCAAAGCATCACGGCGTTGGAAACGGCGATCGGGCAGGCCAATGAGTATGGTTTGCTGGGTGGATCCATTCTCGGAAGTGGTTTTTCCTTTCAATTGAAAATCCGCAAGGGGGCCGGTGCCTATATCTGTGGTGAAGAAACCTCGCTTCTCGAGTCGATCGAGGGCAAGCGGGGCGAGCCGCGGATCAAGCCGCCGTATCCACCGCAAAAAGGGCTTTGGGGGAAACCTACCGCGATCAACAACGTGGAAACGCTGGCTAACATTCCGCCCATCGTACTCAACGGTCCGGAGTGGTTCAAAAATATCGGTACGCCGACCTGCCCGGGGACCAAAGTCTTCACTCTGACCGGCAACGTAAATGCCTTAGGGTTAATCGAAGTTCCGATGGGGACCACGCTGCGGGAGTTGATCTATGAAGTAGGAGGCGGTATCCGCAACGGGAAGGGACTCAAGGTTGTTCAGACCGGCGGCCCAACCGGGGGGACCATGACCCCGGATATGCTCGATGTCCCAATGGCCTTCGACACCCTGCCTAAATACAATTCCGCGCTCGGATCCGGAGCCTTGACGGTTATCGACGATTCCCACTGTATCGTCGATCTGGTCAAGAATTTCTGTGAGTTCTTCCTCCATGAGTCCTGTGGGAAATGCACACCCTGCCGGATTGGGAACAAGCGCATCGTGGAAATCCTGGGCCGAGCCCAAATTGGAAAGGGAAAATCAAACGACCTCATCCAACTTCGCCGGCTCGGTGAAAACATGAAAAAAACTTCTTTCTGTGGGTTAGGCCAAGCTGCTCCTAACCCGCTTCTTAAGTGTCTCGACTATTTCCGTGAGGAGTTTGAAATCCATATCAACCAGCGAATCTGCGAATGCCGGACTTGCAGTATGAAACCAGGAAAGAAAACCTTGGCTTAAACCTACACGATGCTTTATAAACACATGAAAAGGAGTGAAGAGAATGGCTCAAGTTGCCGTTGATATTCATCAGGACAAAATCCAAAAGCTGGTCACGATCATATTGGATGGAGAAGAAGTCCAGGTTCCGGAGGAGGTCACGATTCTCGAGGCGTGCCGGATGAAGGAAATACATATCCCCACCCTGTGTTACATGGAAGGCTTGAGTCCCTATGGCGGTTGCCGTATCTGCGTGGTGGAAGTCAAGGGACAGCCGAATCTCGCCGCTTCCTGTGTGACCCCGGTCCGGTCGGGTATGGAAGTGTTGACGACTTCAAAGGAGGTTCGGGAAGCCCGCCGAGCAAATTTGGAACTACTTTTGTCCAACCACCCTCTTGACTGCCAGCTTTGTGACCGGAACCAGGCTTGTGAACTGCAGACTCTGGCCTATGTGTTTGGGACCCGGGAAATCCGTTTTCAGGGCGAAAAATTACACCACGACGTGGACCTTTCCAGCCCTTCGGTCAAGCGGGACCTGAACCGGTGTATTCTTTGCGGACGCTGTATCCGGACCTGTTCAGAAATTCAAACCGTCTTTGCCATCGATTTCGCCAACCGGGGGTTCGAGTCTTACGTAAGTCCCTCGTTGGGCTTGCCCCTGGGTGAGAGTGTCTGCATCAACTGCGGACAATGCATCCACGCTTGCCCTACCGGCGCCCTGACCGAGGTGGAACATGTGGAACGGGTCTGGGAAGCGATCGATGACCCGGAAAAGATCGTAATCCTGCAAACCGCTCCAGCCATCCGGGTAAGCATCGGCGAGCCCTTCGGGATTCCTCCCGGAAGCATATCCACCGGTAAGATGGTCGCCGGATTCCGGCGACTTGGTTTCGACAAAGTTTTCGACACTAACTTTGCTGCCGATTTAACCATCATCGAAGAAGGGACTGAATTCATCTCCCGCTTGAAAACCGGCGGAAAACTCCCCTTGATCACCTCCTGTAGCCCCGGTTGGATCAAGTTTATGGAACACTTTTATCCGGATTTGGTCGAAAACGTCTCTACTTGCAAGTCCCCTCAACAAATGTTCGGAGCCCTGGCCAAAACCTATTATGCCCAAAAGATCGGGGTAGAAGCCAAAGATATTGTCGTGACCTCCATCATGCCCTGTACGGCAAAGAAATACGAATGCCAGCGGGACGAGATGCAAGCCTCCGGCTACCAGGACGTGAATTATACCTTGACCACCCGGGAAGCCGCCCGGATGCTCCGGGAAAAGGGGATCGACCTCCGGGAAATGCCTGAAGAAAATTTCGATGATCCGCTGGGTATCTCCAGTGGGGCTGCTGCGGTGTTCGGTGCAACTGGCGGAGTGATGGAGGCGGCGCTCCGGTCAGTGTACGAATTGCTCACCGGTGATGCGCTCCCCAAGCTGGACTTCATGGATGTCCGGGGAATGGAAGGCGTCAAGGAAGCACTTGTGGATATGAAGGGGACTCTGGTCCGGGTTGCCGTTGCCCATGGGCTCGGTAACGCCCGAAAGCTTATGGATCTCGTCCGGTCAGGTGAAGTGGAATATCACTTTATCGAAGTGATGGCCTGTCCCGGCGGTTGTATCGGCGGCGGCGGGCAACCGATTCCCACCAACCTCGCTATCCGGATGAAGCGAATTGAGGCTATTTATAACGTCGATCGGGGTCTCGCCATACGAAAATCCCATGAAAACCCGGCCATCAAGACCCTCTACGATGAATTCCTGGGAGAACCCAACGGCGAAAAAGCTCATCATCTCCTGCATACCCACTACACCTGTCGGGAAAAAATGTAGCGATAGACCACCTGCCGAAAAAGCAAGAGACCGATGGCCGCCCCCTGCTTTTTCGATTTAACACTGACCATTTGAAGGGATCCCTCATAACGGTGTACAATACCGCTATGGATACACTCATATTGGCTATCGATCCCGGCCGGGAAAAAATCGGACTGGCGTTGGTTGACTCCCAAGGCCACACGGTTTTTCGCACGATTTCTCGGGAGAAGGATTTCACCAGCCATCTCGTGGAGATTTCCCAACGTAACCCTCGTCTCCATGCAGCGGTGGGGAACAGCACCGGCCGGGAAAAGATTATCAAGGCGTTACGCCACTTACACATTCCCTACACCCTGGTCGATGAGAGGAACAGCTCTCAAGAAGCCAGAACCCTCTTTTTTCGAGAATACCCCCCTCGGGGATTGAAAAAGATTCTTCCCCTGTCATTCCTGTTTCCCAATATCCCTTTCGATGACTTTCAGGCGGTTGTGATCGGCCACCGTTTTCTGGAAGCGGAGCGTTCTCGTTTATCCAGGGAATCAGTGAGTCAGGAGTGAGTTTTTCTAACGGGACCTGCCGGATTAGAGGGGATATGACTGAAAAAAGGAGAAAAACATGGGAAAAAGACGTGAAATAGCAAAAAAAGTATGCGCCGTGGCCCGCCGGGCGATTGAATCGTATTTTGAAAAGGCGGAAGTCGGAACTCTCGCCAAAGAACTTCTTCCACCTTTTTTGAAAGAGCGGGGAGGGGCCTTTGTCTGCTTGAAAAGAAACGGCCAATTACGGGGTTGTATTGGCACGGTCTTTCCTTGTCGTGAATCTCTGATTGAAGAGATTATTCAAAACGCCGTTTCCGCAGCAACTGAGGACCGTCGTTTTCAGCCATTGAGCAAAAGCGAGTTGTCCGCGGTCGCTATTACGGTGGATATCCTTTCGAAATCCGAAACAGTCACCGACCTGAGTACTCTTAATCCTAAAAAATTCGGGGTGATCGTTGGCTGGCAAAGACTCCGGGGAGTACTCTTGCCTGATCTAGAGGGCGTGGATACGGCGGAAGAACAATTGAGTATCGCCCGTCGGAAAGCCGGAATTCCCAGTGGCGTTCCCGTCACTATCAGGCGGTTCACCGTCGATCGCTATCAGGAAGACGATGAAGGAGAAGGGGGAATAGAGTGAAACAAGCAGCATTTTGGAAAACAATCGACTCTGTGACTGTAGAGTGTGAGTTATGTCCGCACCATTGTCTTATTTCAAAGGGAAATAGCGGGTTGTGTCGGGTGAGAAGCAATTGCGATGGAAAACTGGTCGCCCGGACCTATGGGAGGCTGTCTTCGATCGCCGTCGACCCAATTGAAAAAAAACCCTTTTATCATTTCTTCCCCGGCCGTCTCATCCTTTCTTTGGGAAGCGTGGGGTGTAACCTCAGGTGTTTTTTTTGCCAAAACTGGCAAATCTCTCAGGTTTCACCCGACACGCTGTCCTTGGGGGAGATTTCACCGGAACGAGTGGTTAAGGAAGCGGTGCGCGTTGCATCGGTAGGGGTGGCTTTTACCTACAACGAGCCGTTCATCTGTTGGGAATTTGTCCAGGACACCGCCTTAGAAGTCCGCAAACGCAACCTAAAAAATGTTCTGGTAACGAACGGTTATGTCGAAGAGAAGCCTCTTATGCAAATCCTTCCCTTGATCGATGCGATGAATATCGACCTTAAGGCCATGGATGAGGACTTTTACCGAAAACAGTGTAAAGGTTCCCTGGAAGCGGTTCTCAACACCATTACCTGTACCCATCGCCACGGTGTGCACCTCGAATTGACCAATCTCCTGGTTACCGGCCTTAATGACAGCGAAACCCAAGTCGAACGTCTGGTAGACTGGATCGCCAGGCTGGATCCCGGTATCCCTCTTCACCTGTCTCGGTATTTTCCTCATTTTCGCTCTACGGAACTTCCCACCCCCCTTGATAGAATACAAAATGCCTATGTGATCGCCCGGCGGAAGCTCGCTTATGTCTACCTGGGGAACTGTCCGGATGCCGAATCAGCCCATACCCGTTGCCCGGACTGCGGGAAAATAGTCATCGAACGATACGGCTACCAGGTTCGTTCGGTAAACATCAGCGACAACTGCTGCATTCACTGTGAACACCCGATCCCGGTAATATACCAATGAAAAGACTTTTTACTGTTTTACTTAGTATTGTCATTATCGGTATCATTCATTCCGCGTTTTTTTTCCGTTCCCGACACCCCGGGAAGCAGGCTTTTCTTGATTTTAATACTTGGACTGATACCGAGCTGTCCTACCGATGCCGGTCGTTTTTTCCCGAACGGGAAACTCTGACTACCGACCTGAATCGGCGTTGGGATAGTTATAGTCCGGTTAGCCTGGTATCACTTTTGAGCTGGACCAACGAGCCGGTGGTGCTTGATCGGGAAACTTTCGAATTATTCACTCGTTTGGTTCGCTATCATCAGAAGAAAGCGGCAGGTTGTTTTTCGATCAAGGTTGGTTCCCTGGTTATCCGATACTCTCGTTGTTCCTCCGCCAGAAGAAATTGATATACTGGTTGAACTCAACGGGGAAACAGAAATAGAATTATATGAAGCCGATCAGGTTATCCCGTCGGCCCGTCGGATAGGACAGGAAACGGTCGATCTACCGCTTAATTGCAGAAATAAGAGTATATAGTATAATTCCGGACCGGAGGGGTTTATGTCCAGAAAAGCGAAACAATTGCAATGCACTGAAGGCGAGAGAAAATTACTGGAGGAACGGGCGAAGAGCAGGACATTGGAAGCACGATTGGTTTGCCGTGCGAAGATAATTCTGGGGTGCCTTGCCGGCACGCCTGTAGTGGAAATAGCGCGCAGTTTAAACATAAGACCAAATACCGTTATAGATTGGCGGAAGCGTTTTCAGGAATTAGGCATTGCCGGATTGTACGACCTTCCTCGTTCCGGAAAGCCGCCGACATACGGAGACGAGTGTCGCAAGAAAGTATTGGCGACTCTGCAACTGCCACCGCCTGCCGGTCAGGCGGTGTGGGATGCGCCTGCAATATCAAAAAAGATAAACGCCTCAACGGATGCGGTATGGCGTATACTAAGAAAAGAAGGCATTTGCTTAAAACGCCAAAGAAGCTGGTGTGTAAGTACCGACCCTGAGTTTACCGCTAAGGCTGCCGATATTGTCGGGCTCTATTTAAATCCACCGGAGAAGGCCTTGGTCTTATGCGTTGACGAAAAGCCCGGCATTCAGGCGCTGGAACGGGCTGCCGGTTATATCGAAACTGACAATGGAAAGACAGCACGTGGGTATAAAAGCACCTATAAACGCCATGGCACATTGAATCTCTTTGCGGCGTTGCAAGTGGCAACCGGATTTGTTCATACACAGACAACGAAACAAAAAAGACGGCCTGATTTTTTAGAATTTATGGATAAAGTAATGACTGAAATACCGTCAGATAAAGAGGTCCCTGTAATCATGGATAATTACTGCATTCACAAAAAAAATGATACTTGGTTAACTGCTCATCCAAATGTGAGTTTCCATTTTACACCGACATCTGCAAGTTGGCTCAATCAGGTTGAAATATGGTTCAGCATCCTTTCCCGCAAAGCCTTAAGAGGAGCGGGTTTTCAGAACACTGAAGAATTGCGCAAAGCAATTGAAGCTTTTGTTGCTGCATATGGACCTACAGCAAGACCATTTGCATGGCGCAAGAGGGAAGTCAAAGGCAGGCAGCTTAGAAATACTATCGTAAACTTAGGCAATTAAGTACTAGTACAAGGTTTCCATAATAACATCACAATACCACTCACGCACTGGTGATCGTATCCAGCTTGTATGTCCAGCGATAAATCGTGGGCGTACGGTTCAGTTCTTCGAAATACCGGAAGATACGTTCTTTCAGTTCAGCTTTGGAAGTGACCCGGATTCCCCGCAGGAAGCTCTGGGCCATCTTGCCGAAGAAGGATTCAATCAAGTTGAGCCAGGAGCCGTGCTTGGGCGTGAACACAA
>DATIKP010000160.1 GCA_035477455.1 Atribacteraceae bacterium | reverse complement strand
GTCTTCCATGTCGTAAAATCCGGCGGTAAAATCACGAGCGGGACTGACGCATCGACTTCCTCGCCAGTGGGAGTTGATGTTTCCGGCTCAGGTAGCTTCATAAGCATAACCGGTGAGAATCGGATAGTCAAATGGGTAAATGAGAGTGCACACCGGTGTCAATCTCCGGGCCTTTGCGGAGATTGGGACTCAGGGTCATAGATGTCTAAATAAGATTCCTGGGCGAAGTTCCCAGCAGCAGGAGGCTACTTGCCTTGATCATGAGCACCACGAGCGAGGTTCCCACTAGACCCAGCACGGGTAAAAGCGCTACCGCGGCGATGATCCCTCCGGTCCATCCGCCCAAAAGGTCAGAGCTGTAGAGGAGGCCGGCTGTGCGACTCAAATTGGGAGAGTGGGCCAGATACATTTTGTTTGCCAGGGGAAACTCAAGGCCGATGAGCGCTCCGGCGATAAACGCCAGCAGGAGAAAGAGCGGTTGTGCCAGGGCGAAGACCAGCGGATTCTCTAAATGGGGCGCTACGGCAAGGATAACGATCGGCAGCAGGACGGCAAAGAGCCCCACCGCGATCTCCAGCTTGATAAAAAGGGCCCGGTCGTCCTTTATGCGCGGTAAAAGTTTGGTCGTCAGCAAACCACCCCCCCCGACACCGCCCATGAACGCCGCCAGCAGAAGTCCGATCCAGTGGAAGACGAATCCAAAGAGCACCTGAAAGGCGAAGATGAGGAGGAGATCGAAGGCCATTCCGGCAAAGCCGGTGGCGGCGATGGAATAAGGGACGGTTAATCTGTGCAACCGGGCCACCCGCCACCGCAGCGCTAATAGGACGGCGGTGAGGACGGCGATCAGCAAGGCGAAAAACGACAGCTCCAAGTCCTCCAGCCACCGGAAAAAACCGCTTATATAGGGGGAGAACATCGCGTTCCAATAGCTGAGGCTGTAAAAGAATCCCTTGGGACGAAAATCCCGGTTGACTTCTTCGGTCCCGCCCTCTATGGATTCCTGAAACCAGTCCAGCCAGCGGGTGGCGAGCCTCAGTTCCAGGTGGGGGCGGGTGATGAGCCTTGCGGCCGGTTGGCGTTCTGTGAGTCTCTCGTACAACAGGGCGGCGTCAAGCGTGGTGACCTCTTGTGTCGGGGAAGCCAGGTAGAGGTTGTGATCCCCCGGAATGATAAACAGGTAAGGGAAGACGCTTTCCAGCGTATTGATAATCACTTTGTTCAGGTTCCGCAACTCGTGGCTCAGATAGGTGAGTGAGCCGGGGAGGCTTACCACCAGGATACCATCCTCCTTTAGTCTCTCTTTCGCCAGCGCGGCGAACTCGGCGGTGAAAAGCCGGTTCACCTGCAGGTTCGCCGGATTGGAAATACCGACAAAGATCAGATCGTACCGGTAGGGGGTCACCTCCAGGAACCGGCGGCCGTCTATATGCCGCGTATTTACGCGCGGATCGGTCAGTTCCGCCTCGGTAAGCGGGGTGGGGTATTTCCGTACCAGTTCGATGAGCAGGGGATCGATCTCCGTATAATCGACCCGCTCTACCGTGGGATATTTCAGAACTTCGCTAATCACCCCACCGGCCCCTCCGGCGAGGATGGCCACCTTTTCTGGCCGGGGGTGCGCGAGCATCGGGAAATGGATGAATTCCTCCACCCTGACGATATCCGGCGTGGGAGTGGTAAAGACCGGGATACCATCGGCCAGGAAGGTGTACTCTCCTCCCCGCTCGATCACCACGACGTTACCGTAGAGGGAATGCTGGTGGTGGATCACCTCCTGACCAGGCCACTGCCGCTCGATCGATTGGTAGTGGAGCCATTCATCGCCGCCGGAAGCGATTAAAAATACGAATGCCGTCAGAACAGCCGTAAGGAGCGTGAGGGTTTTTCGCTTCCCAGCCCCGCTCTCCAAAGTGATCAGAGCCAGCGAGGCCAGGAGGGTCAAAACCCCCATCCCCAGGATGATGGCAAAGGAATGGAAAAGGGGAATAAGGAGAAAGGTGAAGACCACCGCCCCGGCGATATGACCGAGGGTCTCCCACACATAGGCCCGGCCGATCGCGGAAGCGCCCTGTGGAACGCCGTGTCCGGGGGATGCCGACTGGGTGCACAGCTTGCAGGTAAAGATAAACAATGCGCCATGCAGGAGGGTGGGTAAAAAGAGGATAAGCAGTGAGGAGTAGAAGATGGGCAATACTCCCATCGCCTCACCGGGTACCACGCCGACCAGATCCCGGGTTATCCGTGCCAGATAAAGGGCGAGCGGCGCGCATACGGCCAGGAGGATCGAGAAGGAGACAAACGCCCCGATTCGGTTGGGGGCCCGCTCGATCCTCTTTCCGATGAAAAACGCGCCGCAGGCTTCGATGGCGAGCCAGTTGGCGAGAATTATCCCGATAGCCAGGTCGTTGCCGTGGAAGACCACCAGGAGTTCCCGTAAAAGCATAAGCTGTATCGCCATACCGGTAACCCCGGTGGCCAGGACAGCGAAAACGAGGCGTTTGCTCATTACCAGATCCCCGGTACCGGCTGACCGGAGAAGGGCGAACGGCCATCGACTATTTTATTGTACAATACCGTGAAATGGACCCGGTGGATCAGTCGCTCGCCGGTATCCGGGCAAAAAGTGGAATTATAGCGGTGGCCGGGTACATTGCCGATGGTGGCGAAATTCACCCCCGCCTCCACGGCTGTTTCCCGCGCCTCCTCCAGGGTTCTTACCGGGGTGGCGGGAAGATGGGTCAAACGATAGGCGGGATGGAAACGAGAGAAATGGAGCGGGACATCGGGCCCCAGGTTTTCCACGATCCACTCGCTCATGGCCCGGATCTGGTCCATACAGTCATTGATGGTGGGGATGACCAGATTGACGATCTCCAGCCACACCCCTTCTTCCCGGATGATCTTGAGCGTTCGGAGGACATAGGAGAGGTCCCCGTCATAAGTTTCCCGATAGACTTCTTCACAAAACCCCTTGAGGTCAATGGTTATCGCTGTAGTGTAGGGGAGCAGTTTACGCAGCGGTTCTTCGGCTATGGCGCCGTTGGTGTGCAGGATAAGGCCCACTCCTGCCTCTTTCGCCAGGACCGCGGTGTCATAGACATATTCAAAAAGAACGATGGGATCGTTGTAGGTAAACGAGATCGCGGTGACCCCTCGTTGCCGGGCCAGCTCCACCAGTTGCTCGGGAGACACGTCGAAGACGCTGAGGTCCCCGGGGCTCGCCTGGGACAGGGACCAGTTCTGGCACTGTTTACAGCGGAAATTGCATCCTACGGTCCCCACGCACAGGATCTCCGTTCCCGGACGGTGATGGAGTTGCGGTTCTTTTTCGATGGGATCGATCATCACCGTCGACGGACGGGCGTAAATCAGGCTGTACAATCGTCCGCCGTAGTTCCCCCGCACCCGGCAGACCCCGCGTCCTCCCGCCGGAATGACACAGCGGCGGAAACAGAGATTACAGAGGACCCGATCGTCCGGGAGTTCCTCCCAGAACATGGCCTCCTTCAGTCCGATATAAGGAGGTAAATCCGGCGGCAACTGTTGCGCCACCTCCTGAGCCGCATGCGGTCCCTCCTGGGCGTCAACCATAACCGCCTCCTGTAACGGCCTATTAGGCGCTATCTGCGACAGTTGTCGCCAGCCGTCTCGCTCAACCCAGAAGACCATCACACCGATCACTCCGACCAGCAGAAAGCCGAAAATCCACAGAGCTTTTCCCTTGGTGTTTTTGATCATAATGATACCTCAACTTTCTTGTTCCCAGATACCGGGAAGGTTCCGGCCACAGAATTTACAGCTTCCTCCCGTGACGTTGTTCGCCAGGACGGAAAAGCCCACCCTCTCTACCAGGATCTCTCCGCAGGCCGGGCAAAAAGTGGAATTATAGCGGTGGCCGGGTACATTGCCGATGGTGGCGAAATTCACCCCCGCCTCCACGGCTGTTTCCCGCG
>DATIKP010000159.1 GCA_035477455.1 Atribacteraceae bacterium | reverse complement strand
ACTGCCTTGTACGCGGTACTGGTCGAAGGCGATGACATGAACGATCCGATCGCCGACGCGGTGCGCGGTATCCTGGATGGCCATATCGTGTTGTCCCGCAAGCTCGCGCACGAGGGCCATTATCCGGCCATCGACGTGCTGCAAAGTGTGAGCCGGCTCATGCCGGAAGTTACTTCGGCCAAACAGCAAGCTCTCGCCCAAAAGGTCCGTGACGTGTTGGCCGTCTACCGGGACGCCGAAGATCTGATCAACATTGGAGCATATGTGGCCGGTACCAATCCCCGGATCGATTACGCCGTGCGGATGATCCATCAGGTTAAAGAGTTCCTGCGGCAGGAGATCACGGAGCAGATTCCATTTGAAGCGAGTCTTGACGAGTTATGCAAGCTCTTTGGGGAGGTCAAAGGATGAGGAGGTATCAGTTTAAGCTACAGAAGGTTCTGGACACAAAAAAAATAAGGGAAGACCTTATCGTCGTACGCCTGGTGGAGCTGAAGAGGCTGGCTGAGAGCCAGGAACAGTTCCTGCACATGATAAGCGGTAATCAGGAGCGGACGCTCCGGGAGCTTTCGGTCAGGCGGCGCAATGGGGAGAACGGCCTTCCTGAAGAACTGATGTACGAGGAGTATCTTCTGAAGCTGGAACGACGAATCCAGGAAACCCGCCTCATATTGCGGCAGTTGGAAGAACAAATTCGGGAAACCCGGCGAGCCTTGTGTGAAGCGGCGACCGAACGGAAAATGGTCGAAAAGATCCGGGAAAAGGATTATGGGACTTTCGTCCTGGAAATGGAACGCAATGACCGGAAAAACCTTGACGAAATCGCTATCCAGGCTCATGTTCGAAGGTAAGCCATGAGAACTTATCCGGAAAATCTACATCGGGTCATGAGCCGGATTTCCGAAATCGCATCCCGCTTCCATCCCCCTTGGGGATTTTCTCCGACCACCAATCCGGTGGGTCAGTCAGGGAGAGAGTTTCACGAACCGGAAATCAAAAGGATACCGAATGCCTCCTCTCCGGAGGAATTCGACCATCTGGTCGAAAAATACGCCCGGAAATACGGCTTCGAGAAAGAATTTATCAACCGGGTCATTGCTGCAGAGTCGGGTTTCAATCCGGATGTTGTTTCTCCGAAAGGGGCCATGGGGCTCATGCAACTTATGCCCGGGACCGCACGAATGTTGGGGGTGGACGACCCCTTCGATGTCCGCCAGAACCTCGAGGGGGGCATGCGTTACCTCAGGGGACTGGTCAATCGGTTCGGAGATATCCGTCTGGCGCTTGCCGCATACAATGCCGGATCCGGGCGGGTGGTTGAATATGGGGGGGTGCCCCCCTTTGAGGAAACACAGAATTATGTGCGTAAAATCCTGGGAGAGTGAATAAATGTCTCCGGAGAAAAAACCGCCGGCTCGCCGCCCACGCAAGCCGGAATCGGGCATAGGAAATAGGCAGGGAAACAAGCGTTCTTCCCACACACCAGGGAAGGACCGGAAATTGCAGGATCAGTCGGCCAAGCCGCGGGCCAGGATAGCAATTGGCGATTACTTTTTGCCTTTTTTGCTTTTCGGGATTACCATAATGGTCTTTTTGAATTTTACCGGGATCATCGAAATTCCCTTTTTGGATTTCCTTAGAACCGCAACACCGGAGGCGGTTCCCGCCCCGCAGAACTCACTTTCGACGGATCTTCCGCCGGAAGAACCGGTTGCCGAGCCGCTCTTTCCCGGTCCGGACCTGGAACAAATCAGGGGTGTAAAAGATGAAGAAGCATCGGTAGATAGTACTGCCGCCACGGAAATTACATCCAATCCACCGCTGGTTGTAGAGGCAACGCCGTTGATCGGACAGGATCCGGAGGTCATAGGTGAACCGGTGACGGAAGCAAGGGAAGAACTGATCGCAGGACCGGAAGACGAGCGGGGATTGATGGAAGAGAATGAGGAACCGGCTATCGATCCGGAGGGGATATGGCGGTTGAGCCGGATTTATGCGGCGATGGAGCCCGCCGAAGCCGCCAGAATACTCGAAAATATTGGCCAACAGGAGGTGGTGGCTATTCTTTCGACGATGAAAGAACGGGAAGTGGCCCGCATTCTAAGTGCCATGGATGTGGAACAGGCAACGGAGATATCTAAAGCGATGATAGGAAGGAGGTGAAAATCATGCACATTCCATTTGTCTTGATAAGTCCGCCGGAGAACAATTCCCGGAAAGTGGAAAAATCATCCCCTTTCGTGCTGTCCGGGGAGAATTTCGCCGCCCTGCTCGAGCGGGATTTACAACGGGAGGGTGATCCGGCACAGGAGACTCTTTTTTCGAACATTTCTTGGGAGGGCGAGGAGTTGACCACGGCCCAAAGCCTGGAGTGCGGGATCCCGGGTAACGGATTGAACAATCTCTCCTCCGGAGTCGGTAACTGCCCGATACCCCGGCGGGAAACCCGCTTGACGCCCTGCGGTAACACGATGGGAAATGGCTCTGGCGCATTGTCTTCCAGAGCAGGAAATTGCCCGATACAGCCATCGTGTCACCAGTCTGAAACAGCAGTCGGCTCAGCCCTCGTTAACAATAGCCTGGGGCAGCTCGAAAACCTGGAGCGCTGGAAGCAGGGCATCGCCGCATTTCTCGATGAAGTGGAAAGTATCCACTTTACCCTGGACCTTGGGGAAAAAGGAAACGTGGAGTTCACCGGAGGGAAGCTGGAAAACGGTGAGTTTCGGTTCACGTTCCAGGGAAACCAAGAGGCGATCATCGGTTTTTTGGGAAATCTGGCCGGTCTATTGACAGGGCTTGGAATTCCCGGCATGGGAAACGCCGCCGGATGTGTATCCGGACTGGGTATGCCAGGCTTGAGACAGGACCCCGAATTCGTCGCTTGCATCCTCGCGGAGCAGGATGAAGATGGTTCAGTGGATAATCAGGCGGCGTCGGACGTAGACGGAGCAAATTCCGGGGAGCCGTCGTTTGAACTGGGTATCGATCAAATCTTCACTGAGGGCGAGGTACCGGAGAACGGGAAAACCATCCAGTTGGAAAAACACACCAACAAACCGGATAATCCGGTCTTGTCCGGCGTAAATACCCAACCAGACAATCTCCCGAACGTCCAGCCAGCCTCTTGGTTTCCTGAACCTGGACCGGGACAGGCCGGCACTCCGATTGTAGCAACCTTCGTGGGTGAACGGGCCGCAGAAACGCTAATCCCATTTCAGGAACGGAGCAACAGTTCGGGAGAAAAGCAACCGGTTGGCGAACTGTTCCGGAATCTGTCTTCAGAAGTATCGGGATCAGTCAAATCCAATGACGGAATTGTCAAGGATCTTGCCTTTCAGGTCTCGGCCGGAAGCGGGTCAGAAGAAACCGCAGAATTTTTCAACCGGATTTTCGATGCGCTATCCCGGGAGCGAGGCACCAAAGAAGTAGTCATCAAGATGGAGCCCGAGACGTTGGGTTCGATTACCGTCCGTCTGACCGAAGATGGAAACCGGGTGTCCTGCCTGTGGCAGATCAGCGATCCCCGTACCCGAGAACTGATCGAACGGCAATTACCGATTCTGGAAGCCAGGCTGAACGAACAGGGAATGACCTTCGCTAACTTTTTGGGCGAAGATCGCTCCGGCCGGTTTTCCCGGCAGTGGACTTCCCCGGCATTTATTGTGGACCAGCGAGTTAATGATACCGGTTTTCCGGAAGATAGCCGTTTTGGTTTTCTTGGCGAGCCGGGCAATGTGAATCTGGTGGTTTGAGGAGGTGAGGAAATGTTTGTATCGACTCTTCCGGTCAGTGGCTGGCAGGAAATATCGCCCTCCGAAAGCAGAGGGAAGAACACCTTGGATCGGCATGATTTTCTCCAGCTGCTCGTATTGCAGCTCCGGCATCAGAATCCTCTGGAACCGATGAACGAAAGGGAATTCGGCGCGCAACTCGCCCAGTATTCGACGCTGGAAGAGATGCAGAATACCAATAAAACCCTCTCCATGCTGCTCTTTCTGGAAGCGGGGGGAATGATTGGGAAAACCGTGCACTTGAGAGATGGGAATGCCGGAAAAGTCAACGGGGTGATTCTCCGGGACCAGGAAGCGTTCCTTGAGGTGAACGGAAAGAGGTACCCGATGCGAGACATTGTCGGAGTGGAGGGTTGACATGGTCGACAAGTTAAGCCGTTTTCGTCCGGCGATCCCCACAATACCGCCGGTTCAGCCCCTCAGACGTTTGGGGGAAGGTCCCCTGACCCAGCGTGAGGAATTCCGGAATATTCTCGAGCAGGAAGAGATCGTTTTTTCTTCCCACGCCCGAAAACGCCTGGAACAGCGGGGGATCTCCATGAATCCCGCGATACTCGAGGGTCTTCACCAGGGGATGCGTTGCCTGGAGGAAAAAGGCGGACGTGACGCGCTTTTGATGATGCAGGATTTGGCTTTTGTCGTCAACGTTCCACGCCGGACGGTCGTCACCTGTATCGATTCGGAAAGTCGGCGGGGGAACGTCTTCACCAATATCGACAGCGTTGTAATTGTAGAATAGAACCAGGAGCTGGACCGCCAGGCGGAGGCTCTGCCGAGGAGGCAAGATCTACCATGATGCGTTCTATGTTTACTGCTGTGTCGGGTTTGAAAAACCATCAGACTCGGATGGACGTGATCGGAAACAATATCGCCAACGTGAATACTGTGGCTTTCAAGGCCGGCCGGGTGAATTTCCAGGACATTCTAAACCAGACTATATCCGGGGCTCGCACGCCGCAGGCCGGAGGCCGGGGTGGGGTTAACCCCAAACAGGTGGGCCTGGGGATGACCATCGGGGCCATTGATACTATATTCACCCCGGGTGGGCTCCAGACCACTGATAACCCCACTGATTTCGCCATTGAAGGTGACGGATTTTTCATTGTTGGGGATGGCACCCAACAGTTCTACACCCGGGACGGCGCCTTTAAGTTATCCGCCGACGGAGCGCTGGTCAATGCCAATGGCTTGCGGGTACAGGGTTGGATGGCGGGTGATGGCGGAAACATCGACGTCACCGGGGGACTTTCCAATATCGTCCTGCCCCTCACCACCCAGATGGAACCGCAGGCCACGGGGGATTTACAGTTTGACGGTAACCTGGACGCGAATTTCGCGATGGGAGACTCCTGGAACACCCGGGCGGAAATTTTCGACTCATTGGGTAATCTTCATGATATACCAGTAATTTTTACCAAATCCGCCAACAACACGTGGCACTGGGAAGCCTTCGATCCGGCTGACAATGTAACCTCTATTGGAAGCGGCAGTACAACCTTTGCAACCAACGGGATATTCGACAGCGTTACCGGTGCCCAGATCAGCTTTAATCCGGGGGGAGGCGCTGCGGAACCTCTTGAGGTATTATTGAACTTTGAAAATCTTACCCAATTTTCCGGGGCGCCAACCGCCCATGTCTCTTTCCAGGACGGTTATCCGGCCGGTGATCTCGACATGGTGACCACCGATTCAGCCGGGATGATCACCGGAATCTTCACCAACGGCCAATCCAGTGCTCTGGCCCAGTTGGCCATGGCCAACTTCGTCAATCCGGGCGGGCTCCTTAAGGCGGGTGGCAATCTCTACCAGATCTCCAACAACTCCGGAACGGCCAACGTCGGGACCGCCAACTCGGGAGGCCGGGGCTCCATCGCGGTAGGGGCACTCGAGATGTCCAACGTGGACCTTGCCCAGGAGTTTACCAGCATGATTACCACCCAGCGGGGATTTCAGGCCAACTCCCGGGTGATCACCACGTCGGATGAAATGCTCCAGGAACTTCTGACGTTAAAGCGATAATTACCTTGATGTGGCAATTCATGATAGGGTAGATGGGTTAAAGAGCAAAAGAACAATAAACTCATCACTCATCTACCCTTCTACATCATTTCGCTGAGAGGAAAATGAAAAATGATTGAATTGACCCGCTTCAACGGAAGTACGTTTACCGTGAATTCGGATTTGATTGAAACGGTCGAAGCTACTCCGGACACGGTGGTTTCACTTTTAACCGGGAGGAAATACATCGTTTTGGAAGGGGTGAAAGAGGTCATCGATAAAATTGTTCAGTTCCGGAAATTGACCGGGACCAGCAATATTCTGTTTAAAACTCTGGATTCGGGCAAGCAGGCGGAGGAGTGATTCATGGACAAGGCGACGATCATCGGGCTGGGTATCGGGATCTTACTTCTCATGTGGGGCATGATCGGAGCGGCAGGCTTTGCACCTTATTTTGATGTCAATTCCATACTGATTACCGGAGGGGGAACGCTGGCGGGAACTATGATCAGTTACCGTTTTGAGCAGACCCTGGGCGCTTTCAAGCTTTTCCAGATCGCGTTGTTGACCAAGCTTCCCAGCGCCAGCATGGTGATCACCGCGCTGGTGTCCTTGGCCGAAAAAGCCCGCAAAGAAGGACTGCTGGCTCTGGAAGAGGAATCACGGTCGCTTGACGACCCTTTTTTCCGCAAAGGCATCCAGTTGGTGGTGGACGGGACCGATCCGCAATTGGTCAAGAACATACTGGAAACTGAACTTCTGTTCCTCCAGGAGCGGCATAAAACCGGCCGCTCCATCTTTGAGACCATGGGAAATTTCGCCCCCGCCTTCGGCCTGATCGGAACCCTTATCGGCCTGGTGGCCATGTTGGTTAGGCTGGACGATCCTGCGGCCATCGGACCGGGTATGGCCGTAGCGCTTCTGACCACCTTGTATGGAGCTGTCGTTGCCAATCTCATCTGCCTACCGGTGGCCAACAAGCTGAAGCTTCGCAGTAACGAAGAGATCCTGTTGCGGGAAGTGATCATCGAAGGGATCTTATCCATCCAGGCTGGAGATAACCCCCGGATTGTGGAGGAGAAACTCAAGTCGTTTTTCTCGCCCAGCATCCGGCAGGAATTTGAAAAAACGCGGAACAATTCCGACCGGGTAATTCCACTCAAACAGGAGAACCAGGGAGCATAAGAGGGTAATATGGCCAGAAGAAAGATGCCTGATGACCCACCCATGGGAGCGCCGATGTGGATGCAGACATACGGGGATTTCATGTCCCTTTTGCTCTGTTTCTTTATTTTGCTTTTCGCCCTCTCGACCATCGATGTCGCCCGGTTCAAAGAGGTGGTTTCCTCCATCCAGGGTGCGTTGGGAGTGCTCGAGGGCGGCCCGCGGGTTTTGCATCCGGCGGAAATACCGGTTCCCCGTCCCCCCACCCAGATCAATCCTTCGGGAATGGTGGAATTGAAATTGGCCGGACTGATGCGGGAAATCGAGCACAAGGTGATTCAGGAAGACCAGATAGACCGAGAGGACATGACCATCAAAATTGATGAGCGGGGCCTAGTGATCACTTTTTTGGACGATGTCTTTTTCGATATCGGCCGGGCCGGTTTAAGACCGGAGAAACTTCCCGTCCTCGGGATTCTCTCAGATGTTTTTCTGGATATGGAAAATCCCATTCGGATCGAAGGACATACCTGCAACCTTCCTATCCAGACTGAACAGTTTCCCTCCAACTGGGAGCTGTCCGCCGCGCGAGCGATAGCCGTGTTGCGTTATTTCGTCGAACAGAAGGGTGTTTCTCCCGAAAAAATGATCGCTGTCGGGTACGGGGAACAGCGACCTCTGGTTCCCAATGACAACGAAACAAGCCGCCAGCGCAACCGCCGGGTGGAGATCGTTATTTTGCGAATCTGAATCAAGAGACCAGTAAGAGGTGAGACGCGCAATACCTCTCATCTCTCACGTTATTTATAAGGAGGTTATTATGCCTGGAGAAGAAAAGCCACCGGAAGAGATCAAAAAATCCAGTGGATCCGGTTTCAAAAAAATCATGATGCTGACCGCTTTCGCCCTGATCGGGTTCATGGCGTTTGTCTATATCCAGCAAAGCGGAATCTTGAACCAATTGTTGGGTGCCAGCGAACCGGAAGAACAAGCCGACCGGCCGATCAGAGAAGTGATTCACCGGTTCGAACAACCCTTCCTGGTGAATATGGCTGACCGGGACATCCTCCGCTATCTAAAGGTAATACTTGCAGTTGGGGTGACCTCTCAAGGTACCGTTGTCGAACTTCAACAAAATGAAGTGGTGATGCGGGATGCGATCATCATGGTTATGAGCGCGAAGGGCTCAGAAGACCTGACAGCTCCCGAGGGCATTGAAGCCCTCAAGCATGAATTGTCAGAACGCCTGAACGAGATTCTCCAGACTGGGCAGGTAATGAATGTGTATTTTCTGGACCTGGTCATGCAATAACGGGGGGAAATCATGAGTGAGATTCTTTCCCAGGAAGAAATCGACGCTCTGCTGAATGCAATTGACTCCGGCGCAGTAGAAGCGGAAGCGATCAAAGAGGAAGGCAAAAAAGAACAAAACCGGCTGAAGATCTACGATTTTCGCCGTCCGGAGAAATTTTCCAAAGACCAGATCCGGACCTTTCACATGATCTTCTCGGCCTTTGCCCGCCTGTGTTCGACGAACCTGGCCGGCTTTTTTCGGACTCGTTTCCAGCTCGAACTGGTTTCGATCGACCAGCTTACCTATGATGAGTTCGTCCGTTCGGTTCCGCATCCCACCTTTGTTTGTATTTATTCGATGCTTCCCCTGGAAGGGCGCAGCGTCATGCAGATGAGCCTGGATATCGTTTTTCCCATGCTCGATCGCCTGCTGGGGGGGGCGGGGAGCGTTCCGAAAAATTTACGGGCGCTTACCGAAATCGAGAACCGGATTATGGGAGGAGTGATCGAGCGCTCGATGAGGGCGCTCAGGGAAGCTTGGATGAATATCAAGCAGATCGAGCCCCGGGTGGATGCTTTGGAATCGGGCCTTGAATTTATCCAGGTGGTCCCGGGCAACGATATGGTGATTCTTTTGAGCTTCGATGCGGAAATGGGGGAGCGTACCGGCATGATCACTATCGCTATCCCCTATGTCGTGGTCGAGCCGATTACTCAGAATCTTAGTGCCTCCTTGTGGTTTTCCGGACGGAAAGCCTATGATCCGAAGAACCAGGAGCGGCTTAAGCAGCAGATCGAGAAGGTAAAGCTTCCCTTGCGGGTCGAACTGGGGCGGACGGGTATCCGGCTGCGGGATCTTCTTGATCTCGAGGTGGGAGACGTCGTCAGTCTGGAAAAGAAAAAAGACCGCCCATTGGATATCCTGGTGGGCAAGAAGACCAAGATGCGCGGTTATCCCGGACGGATGGGGAATCAGATGACCGTGAAAATCATCGATGTCGGGGAGGGTGAGTAACATGGCGGTCAAAACAATGGATTCTGGATATACGCTGAGTTCGGAAGAAGTTGACGTTCTGGGAGAAGTCGGCAATATCTCTATGGGAGCCGCTGCGACGGCTCTAAGCGGTCTGTTGACGAAAAAGGTGGATATCACCATTCCCAGCGTGATGGTCATGAGTCTGGATGACGTGAAGAAAATTCTGGATGAAAACCATATCCTGGTGAAGGTGCAGTACCAGTCCGGTCTAACCGGGAGCAACGTCCTCTTGGTGCAGGAAAACGATATCCGAGTGATAATTGGCCTGATGATGGGTGGAGATGGGAAGGATGGCCTGCCCGAAGTGTTTGGAGAAATGGAAATCAGTGCGCTTGGCGAGGCGATGAACCAGATGATGGGTTCAGCCGCGACCGCCATGTCCGATTTTTTTGCCCGGCGGGTCAACATCTCTCCCCCGGAAGTCATTTGGCAGAATGTCAGGACGGAGGAAGAGTCTTGGCTGAATAAACAAGGCGACGCTTTTATAGTTATGACTACCTTTCGTCTGGTGGTAGAAGACGTCATCGACAGTTCCATGCTTCAGTTGGTGCCCCTCAGCTTTGCCCGGGAGATGGCCGGAGGGCTATTATCGAACCGAGCAGTGGAAAGCGAAGCCGAAAATCAGGAGGAAACTTTCGAGCAGGAGATTTTCCTTGAGGAGGCTGTCCCTCTTTCCTCTCCGGACAAATCACCAATAGCTACCCAGCCGCAAGCTCCCCCTCGTTCGTCTTCTGCCCCGCGGCGGGAAAAATCCCGCATAAAGGCTCAACCGGTTGAATTTGCCGAGTTCGTTCCCGATGAGCGAGCCGAAGGATCCCGGGGCAATCTCGAGTTGATTATGGATGTTTCGTTACCCCTGGTGGTTGAACTGGGGAAATCAAGGCTTTCAATCCGGGAGATCCTCGACTTGGGACCGGGTTCCATCATCGAACTCGATAAACTGGCCGGAGAACCGGCCGACCTCTATGTGCACGACATCCTTTTTGCCCGGGGGGAAGTTGTGGTCATCGAAGAGAATTTCGGGGTGCGGATATCCGAGATCGTCAGTACGGAAGATCGGATTCGCTCCCTGCGGGAAGTGCGCTCATGAGTATGCGCTTGACAGCTATGCGATTGCTTTTATTTCTTGTCCCCGGCCTCCTGTGGGTGTCCGGGGCAGCCTATGCCCAGGACACCCTTGAACTCCCCGAGTATACGTTGCCGGAAACCGGAACAGTCACGGCGAGCACTTTTCGCTTTATCCTTGCCTTTTTGGTGGTGGTCGCCGCGCTGTACGGGTTTTTTTATCTGATGAAAAAGCTCTCCGGCCAGGGGAATCGGGCGGCGTCATCCCGCTATATGACTCTTCTGGATACCTTTACGGTCCGAAACAACTGTACCCTGTATCTGGTTCGGGCTGGGGAAAGAGTTATCCTCATAGGGCAGAGTGGAAACGCGATGCGGGAAATCGCTGAGTTTGCGGCGGATGAGTTGATCGAACTCGAGCGGAAAGAACCCTTTACAAGCTATCTAGACAGTTGGTTCAAGAGGAAAAAAGAACGGTGAAAAAGTCCCGATGGATACGATGGGTCTGGATAGTTTTTTGGATTGTTATTCTTATTTCCGTTATTCCGGAGGCCTTTTCTCAGGATTTTCCGTTGTTTGTCCCCCGCATCACCCTGGAAGCCGGCGAAGTAGAGGAGCCCGGAGAGCTGACCCTCTCTTTGCAGATTCTGGTCCTGCTCACGATCCTGAGTCTGGCCCCGGCGATCCTGGTCATGGTCACTTCATTTACCAGGATCATCGTCGCGCTGGCCTTTGTCCGTCAGGCCATCGGTTCACAACAGATTCCGCCGACCCCGGTCCTTGTCGGCATGGCTTTATTTCTGACTTTTTTTGTTATGACCCCGATCTTCACCCAGATCAACGAGGAAGCGCTTCAGCCCTATCTGAATGGAACGATTTCTCAGGAACAGGCTCTGGAAGACGGAGTGGGTATCCTCAGGGAATTCATGTTCCGCCAGACCAGCGAAAGAGAGCTGGCGCTCATGGTCGGCATGTCCGGACTTCCTCGGCCCGACACTCGGGAGGACATCCCTACCCAGGTATTGATACCGGCCTTTATTCTCAGTGAACTCCGCATTGCATTTACTCTGGGCTTTCTGGTGTATGTCCCCTTTTTGATCATCGATATGGTCGTGGCCAGCATTCTCATGTCTATGGGGATGATGATGCTTCCGCCGATCATCATCTCCCTTCCCTTCAAAATCCTTCTCTTCGTTCTGGTCGATGGGTGGAATCTGATTACCCGGGGAATCATGTTGAGCATTCGATGAAATAAGGTGGTGAGTGAATTGACCGAAGAATTGGTCATGGAAATTGGAAATCAGGCTATGTTGGTGATCATTAAACTTTCTCTGCCGATCCTGGTAGGGGCGCTGTTAATAGGCATCCTGGTGAGTATTTTCCAGGCGGTGACCCAGATTCACGAAATGACTCTGACCTTTGTTCCCAAGATTTTAGCGGTTATCGTCATCGCTTTTTTTCTCGGACCCTGGATGCTCCAGACGATTCTCGATTTCACCGGCGACCTGTTCATCAATATCCCTTTGCTTGTGAGATGAGGGATGGACCTTATTGCTTACCTGGCCTATCATTTCCTAGCTTTTCTACTGATCTTTATGAGAATGTTGGGGTTTTTCATGATCGCTCCGGTTTTCAACAGCCGGATCATTCCTCTTCCCCCCAAGATTGGCCTGGCTTTCCTGATGGCCGTCATTCTTCTGCCTCAGAAAACGGGACCGGGAGTTCCCCGGTTTTTTGTTTTTGACGGTGATTTTTTTCTAGCCCTCTTATCCGAAATCATGCTGGGACTGGCCCTCGGTTTTATAGCCGGTCTGGTCTTTTCCTGTATTCAAATCGCCGGAGAAATTATCGATTTCCAGGCGGGCTTTCTCATTGCCAATGTCATCGACCCCTTTACCCGTGAGGTCTCCTCGGTGATGGGACAATTCTACCTCCTCCTGGCGATTGTCTATTATCTGGGTATTGGGGGCCATCTTTTGACGCTGGAGGGTCTCTATCGGACTTTCGAGTTGGTACCACTCGGGACCTTTATGCTCACACCGGCTATGGAAGCATCAATCCTGGATCTGATTCAACAAGTCATGATCCTGGCCCTGCAACTCGGGGCTCCGGTGATCATCGCCCTGTTTTTGGCCAACCTTACGCTGGCCATCCTTTCCCGGGCGATCCCTCAAATGGATGTCTTTATCGTCGGTTTACCGTTGAATATCGGCATCTGTTTTCTTTTGACCCTGTTGACCTTGCCCTACTTTTTTCCGCTGGTTGACCGTTTGGTCGGCTTCTTCCTGCGGTCGTTCTTCAGCCTGCTGGCGACCCGGTGAAGAAAAGCGTCCTTCCTGTTTGGCCCGTTTTGGCAAATGAATTTATCTAAAACCAGTCGGGTTGCACCTAATTACCCTGCACCCATAATACCCTTGCTGAAAGAGAGGTGGGAATGTGCCTTCGCAGGAAAAGACCGAGGCACCAACCCCACGGAAACGGGATGAATTGAGAAAAAAGGGCCAAACGGCCCAGAGTACCGATTTTGCCGGCGGAGTCGGGTTTCTTTCCATGTTTCTGGTGGTTTCCTTTCTTTTTCCCTATATCGGTCAACAGGCCATGCTTTTTTCGCAGAAAATTTGGCGGGGCGATATTCCCTACGGGGGAGAAGATTACCAGTGGCTGTTCAACCTGCTGAGGATCTGCGGAGGATATTTTCTGCGCATGGTCGCACCGGTTGCCTTGATCGCTCTTGGTATAGGTTTGTTTATCGGATTTTTGCAGACCGGGTTCGTCGTTTCTTTTGAAGCTATCAAGCCAAAATTCGAATATATCAACCCGATCAAGGGCCTGGAAAAGATTTTTTCCATGCGTACCGTTATAGAAAGCCTTAAAGTATCGCTCAAGGTTTTTGTCGGGATCGCCATAACCTACCTGATTGTGCGGGGTTCTCTCCCACAGCTGGCGGACCTGATGGCTATGGAGCTTGGGGAATTGCTGAGATCGGGCGGGACGATCGCCAGGCGCTTGGGCTTGTATCTCGGAGGTTTGTTTCTGGGTATCGGATTTCTTGATTTTTTTTACCAGCGGTACGAATTCGAACGGAAAGCCCGGATGACTAAAGAAGAGGTTAAAGAAGAATATAAAAAAACGGAAGGTGATCCAATCATTCGTTCCCGTATCCGCGCGAAACAGCGGGAGCTCGCCCGCAGTCGGATGATGCAGGCGGTCCCCTCCGCTTCGGTAGTGGTCACCAATCCGGTTCATGTGGCCTGCGCTCTCCACTACGAGCGGAACTCCGGGAAGGCGCCGGTCCTGGTGGCCAAGGGGAAACGGTTGATTGCTGAAAAAATCAAGGAAATCGCCCGGGAGTGCCAAATTCCGGTGGTGGAGAATAAAAAAACCGCCTGGGATCTTTACCGTTATGTCGACGTCGGTAAAGAAATACCCGGGTTTCTCTACCGCGCGGTAGCGGAAATTCTCGCTTTTGTTTACCGAATGAGTCAGACGGGGAGAACGCGGACATGATCGATATCCTGGTGAGGGGCCTGGAGAGAGGTAAGAAGAACATCGACTTTCTTTTTGCCTTTCTTTTCATTCTGATTATATTGATGATGGTGGTCCCCCTCCCTCCTCTTTTGATCGACTTTCTGCTGGTCTGTAATATCAGTTTCGCGGTGATGACCCTTCTGACCACGACTTATATCGGAAATCCCCTCCAATTTTCCGTGTTTCCCTCCCTTCTCCTCTTTACGACGTTGTTCCGACTGGCCCTCAACGTTTCGACCACCCGTCTGATACTCCTCGATGGTTATGCCGGTCGGATTATCGCCGCTTTCGGCCACTTCGTGGTCAGCGGCAATTATGTGGTCGGATTCATTATTTTTCTCATCCTGATCATCATCCAATTCGTGGTCATCACCAATGGCGCCGGACGCATCTCAGAAGTGGCTGCCCGTTTTACCTTGGATGCCATGCCCGGCAAACAGATGAGCATCGATGCCGACCTGAATGCGGGCATGATCGATGAAAAGGAAGCTCGTAAAAGGCGCCGAGATATTGAGAGGCAGGCCGACTTTTACGGAGCCATGGACGGAGCCAGTAAGTTTGTCAAGGGGGACGCGATTGCCGGATTGATCATCACCCTGATCAACTTCCTGGGTGGCTTTATCGTGGGAAGCGTGCAGCGTGGTCTGCCCCTGGTCGAATCCCTCCAGACCTATGCTCTGCTCACAGTCGGGGATGGGTTGGTCGCCCAGATCCCAGCCTTGCTGATTTCTACCGCCAGCGGGCTGATCGTCACCCGGACAGCGAGTGATGAAAACCTGGGTAAAGAGATGTTCCAAGAATTTTCCCGCCTTCCCCGGGTGGCCATTCTCACCGCGATTTTCCTCGTAGTATTGGGCCTTGTCCCCGGTTTACCCAAAATTCCTTTCTTTTTGCTGGCCTTTGCCGTTGGAGGATATGGCTATTTCAGAATAAAAACCGATCGTGCGAAAGTGGTTAAACAGGAAGAACAGCAGGTAGCCGAAAAAGAAGTGCTGCCCCGCAGTCCGGAAGAGATCGCCCGACTCATCGAAGTGGATCCGGTCGAACTGGAAATCGGGTACGGGCTGATTCCCCTGATAGACCGCAGTAGTGGTGGAGACCTCCTGGACCGGATTACTCAGATGCGTATCAACATGGCCCGGGAGAAAGGATTTATCGTTCCTCCCATCCGAGTTCGAGATAATTTGAGGTTGCGCCCGAATGAGTACCTTCTGAAAATCCGCGGCATGACAATAACCCGGGGGGAGGTGCTGCCCAATCATTATCTGGCGATGAATCCCCAGGGGGACAGTCTGCCGATTGAAGGCGTTCCCACCCGGGAGCCGGCCTTCAATCTCCCCGCCTATTGGGTTAATGAGATACAGAAAGACGATGCGGAGTTGGCCGGCTATACCCTCGTTGATTCCGGATCGGTCCTGATCACCCATTTGTCCGAACTGGTCAAGAACCATTCCCATGAGCTCTTGAGCCGTAAGGATATGCAAACCCTGGTGGACCAGGTCAAAAAAGTCAATCCCAGCGTGGTGGAAGAGCTCATTCCCAACCTGATGTCAGTTGGGGAAGTGCAGAAAGTGATCCAATTTTTATTGATGGAACAGGTATCAATTCGTGATTTGTCCCTGATTATGGAAACACTGGCCGATTATGCCCCGCACATCAAAAATGTCGAAGAGCTTACGGAGATGGTTCGCCGTAAGCTGGGAAGAGCGCTCTGTTCACCTTATCTCGGGGAAAATAATATCATGCATGTTCTCACCCTTGATGCCAAGTTGGAAGGATTTCTAGCCAAGGTGATCGAAGGCGGTGAAATACTGGAGCCAGCCACGTTCCGCCGGATCTTGGAATCTATCAGCCGGAATATCGAACGGATGGTGAGCTTGGGTCATTTCCCAATCCTGGTGACGACTGGTAAAATGAGACGGGGTTTACGAAATATCTTGAGTGGTTACATACCTCAACTGGTTACCCTCTCCTATGAAGAGATACCCCGGGATTTCGAAATCAAGGTAGAAGGTCTCGTCGTACCGGGATCGGCTGAGGGAGGCAGTGAATGAACCCGGAGGCGATCTTCGCACCGAACCGCTTGCTCAGCCTGGGTATCCTAGGCCGGGATGAAAAAGGAGAAACAATCATTCATTACCACTCCAGCCGCCTGGAGAATATCGTGAAAGACAATCTTTGGATTGCCGCGCCCCAAGAACAAGGTGAGCTTGTTCCGGTGAGCCCGGGAGAGACAATTGAGGTTTTCCTGATCTCCAAAAACGAGATCTATGTGTTCAACAGTGAAGTGAAAGATCGGGTCAAGCGGGGCAACATGGCCTTTCTGATCATCGGGATGCCTGCGTCTGTAGTCCGCATGCAACGCCGTGATTATGTCCGCCTCGATGTGTCCCTGCCGGTTTCTCTGAAAAAGGGACTTCTTACTTGGAAAGGGATGACCAAAAACCTAAGCGGAGGCGGGATGCTCGTGGTTTTTACCGAAAAGGGATCATATCCCGAAAAGGGTGATGAAGTGTTCTTTTGCTTGGAATTCAATGAAGAAAAGCTCATGGGCAAGGGCGTAACGCTACGTGAAGATGATACAAACCTCCGGGCTTTCCGGTTTACCGAGATCATGGAAGGCGACCGGGAAAAAGTCATCAAATTCATTTTTCGTAGGCAGATCGAGCTGAAACGAAAAGGATTGCTCCAGCGATGAAGCCGATTACGGTGATGGTGGTAGACGATTCCGCCTTCATGCGCAAAGTGGTTTCCGATATTCTCGCGCAGGATTCGGATATCGCAGTGATCGCTACAGCCCGGGATGGTATTGACGCTCTGGAAAAACTGCAAAGTCTTGAGCCGGACGTTATTTTGCTTGATGTCGAGATGCCCCGCATGGATGGACTGACATTTTTGGGAAAAGTGTTATCCCGAAAAGCCCATAGAATCATCATGTTGAGTGCCTTGACCGGGGAAGGGAGCGTGACGACCATTCAGGCCTTGGCGGAAGGGGCGCTTGATTTCATTCAAAAACCCTCCGGGAGCATTTCTCTGGACATTGAGAACAAGACCGGGGAAATCATCAGCAAGGTTAAGGCAGCGGCAGCCATTCCCACTGGACGACTCGGCTCCGTTTTGGCCTCTCCTGTTCCTCGTCATCCGGTAATCCCGGTCCAGGACGGTATCGAAGAATGCCGTAAGATAGTATTCATCGCTTCTTCGACCGGCGGCCCGCGGGCTTTGCATACCTTGTTGGCCGGTTGCCCGCCCCTGAAACACGCCGGCATGATTATCGTTCAGCACATGCCCGCTGGATTTACCCTCAGCCTCTCCCGGCGACTGAACGAAGTCACGGTGATAACGGTGAATGAAGGAAGACAGGGTGGTTGCTTATCAGTGAATCAGGCTATCCTGGCTCCCGGCGGAAAACACCTCTTGATGAGTCCGGACCGGAGGATCCTCCTAAACGACGACCCGCCGCTGAAGGGATTGAGGCCCTGTGCAGACCTGACCTTGCTCTCGCTGGTCCAGGTGTTTGAAGACCGTATTTGTTGTGTGGTACTCACCGGGATGGGTAAAGACGCCCTTGAAGGTTGCCGGGTCCTCAAGCAGAAGGGCGGACAGATTCTCGCTCAGGACGAGAAAACCTCATTGATCTTTGGCATGCCCAAGGCAGTCATCGAGAATGGATTGGCCGATCGAGTGCTGGCTCTGGAAAGAATGCCGGAGGCCATCGAAGAATGGGACAAAGCATGAGTGAGGGGGGGCGGAGCCCCGATGTCCTTGACCCCCATCGACATAGAAAGGAGCCACTTAAATGCTCTCGGCTGTTGAAGTTCAATCCATGCGTGAGACCATTTTGCGAAAAACCGGCATCGATCTTTCGCTGTACAAGGAAAATCAGCTCCGCCGGAGACTTTCCTTCATTCTCATGCGCTCCGGAGCAACGTGCGTTGCGGAATACCTGGAAAAGCTCGAAACCGATCCCCGGGTGCTCGAGGATTTCAAAAACCGGTTCACCATTAATGTATCTGAATTTTTCCGGAATCCGGAACGCTTCGATGATCTGGAGAAGAGAGTGATTCCAGAACTGTTGTCCGGCGCCGGCTCGAGATTGAACGTCTGGAGCGCCGGATGTTCGATCGGCAGCGAAGCATACTCGATCGCTATTCTCCTTACCGAAATGAAAGTCACCAAACCGTTTTGGATCTGGGCGACCGATATTGACGAAGAGATCCTTGAAAAAGCTCAGGAAGCCGTTTTCAAAGAGCTGCACCTGAAAAACGTTCCAGATCATGTATTATCCAGCTCTTTTTACCCCCAAACGGACGGCGGGTTCCGGATCAAACCGGTCCTTCAAAAAAATGTTCGCTTCCAAAAACACGATCTCTTGCGGGAACCGGTCAAGGAAACCTTCGACCTGGTGGTCTGCCGGAACGTTGTGATCTATTTCGAGGAAGAAGCGAAAAAAACCGCCTTCCGGAAATTGAGCGATTCCCTGAAAAAGGGTGGATACCTTTGGATTGGGAGCACGGAGCGGATTCCCAATCCGGGAATGTTTCATCTTCGTTATTCGTTGCCTTTTTTCTATCTAAAATACGAATAGGAGACAGCGGATGGTCTTTTCATTTGAACATCTCAGCGAATTGCAGCTGGATGCCTTGCGGGAAATCGGGAACATCGGTGCCGGAAATGCGGCAACGGCTCTAGCCCGAATGGTGGATCACCGGGTCAGCATGGAAGTGCCCCTGGTTAAAATTCTTCCCCTGAAAGACGTTCCGGAGTGGTTGGGTGGCCCCGAGAAAGAAGTGCTGGGTGTCTACCTGTCGATGTTTGGGGCAATGAGCGGTCATATTCTTTTTGTTCTTGATCTGGACAATGCCCAGAAAATGATGAAGATCCTTCTGGGGGACATGGCTCCGGCAAAAGAGCAAATGCTCGATATGGACGACCTCGCCTCATCGGCCATGGCCGAGATCGGAAACATCCTTTCTTCGTCGTATCTTTGCGCGCTGGCTGATTTTACCGGTCTCAACCTCAACCATTCCGTTCCCGAGATCGCAGTGGATATGGTCGGAGCGATTGTTGACCTGGTTTTGATCGAGATCTCCCGCCGGGGAGATTACGCACTCTTGATCGAGACCGAATTTGTAGAAGAAAAATACCATATTATCGGGTTTTTCATGCTTATCCCGGACTCCGGATCGCTTGAGATCATGCTCAAATCCATAGGGGTTGTCTGACAATGGGACAGAAATATTCGATTGGGATGGCGGAGTTCCGTGTCAGCGACAAACCGGAAGACCGGTTGTGCATCATGGGGCTGGGCTCCTGTGTCGGGGCCTGTCTGTATGACCGGGAAAACTGTGTGGCGGGTATGGCTCATATCCTCTTGCCGCAGAGCATCCCGGGTCAGAAGAACATTTTTAAATTTGCCGATACGGCCGTAGAAGCACTATTGGAGGAAATGGCCAAAGTCGGAGCCCGGAAAAAAAACGTCATTGCCAAGATCGCCGGTGGTGCGAAAATGTTTGCCGGGACCGATTCCCTCTTTGACATCGGTAAGCGGAATGTCGAAGCGGTCAAACAGGTCGTACAGGATTTGGGTATACCATTGCTTGGGGAAAATACCGGAGGTAACCGGGGACGGAGTATCACGTTTCATGTCCAAAATGGCCGGCTGGAAGTCAAGACGATTGGACAGGAGTGTTTTGTCATTTGATCAGCGACAGACGAAAAAAAACTCCTCGGCTGCTGGCATTGTCCCTGACCTGGCTCGTGGTACTGTTCTATTTCGTCTGGGGAATGGTGCGAAATATTAGTTTGTTTACGGTGGTGTGGAGAAGCTTTGTCATCGCCATCGTGGTGTATGTAGTGGTATATTATTATTTATTCTGGATTGTTTCCCGGGTGCCGGCCGAGGATAAAAAAAGCCCAGGTGTTGAATCATGAGCCTGACCAAACGGAATGAAAGCGTCGAGGAATGCTGGACTGGGTTTCTGAGTACCGGTGATCTCCGCAAGCGGGAGCGCCTCATCGAACACTACCTCTATTTGGTGAAAATTGCCATAGGACGCCTGCTTTATACCCTGCCTTCCTACATCGACCGGGAGGATCTGGAAAGTTATGGAATCATCGGACTCTTGCAAGCCCTGGAACGATTTCGTCCCGAACGGGGCCTCAAGTTCGAAACGTATGCCCTGTCCCGCATCCGTGGGGCGGTGATCGACTACCTCAGAAGCCTCGATCCGATGACCCGGGGCCAGCGGAAGACATTCAAAAAAGTTATGGAGACCTGGCAGAAGCTTCAAAAAGAAAAGGGTCGGGATCCCACCCTCGAGGAAGTGTCCGGAGACATGAATATCACCGTGGAAGAAGTGAGCTGGGTTATCGAAAGGTACAAATCGAGCATTCTATTTTCCCTGGAACAGGAAAATAATGAGGATGGCCGGTTGCTTGGTGACGATCTTCCCGACGAAACCCCTCGCTTCAATCCTCAGGAAATCCTCGAAAACCGGGAACTCATGGAGTTTTTAGGCCAGGCGATTGATGACCTGCCAGAACGGGACCGGCTTTGTGTGGCTCTGTACTATTATGAGGGATTGACCCTCAAGGAAATCGGATCGATACTCGAAGTCGGAGAATCGAGGGTTTCCCAGATTCTTTCCCGGTCCCTCCTTAAATTGCGATCAAAAATGAACGAGTGGAAAGGGCCGGGAGATGAGTGATCGCAGACCTTTAGCCAAGTTGGAAGCTGAAGACGCTGTTCAGCTTTATATTTCCGGCGATGGATTGACGGCTGAACTGATCGTGAAAAAACCCATCGAGGAAAATCTTGATCAGTATCAGGAAATCGGTGAATTCCTAAGTGAAAAGAGGATCGTGTTCGGTATCAACGAGGAAACCCTGAGCCGTTGGCCGCAGATCCTGAAGCTTCCTGGCCGTTATCCGGTCGCCAGGGGCGAGAAGCCGGTGCGGGGAGAGGATGGTTCAGTCAAGATTTTTTTCCAAAGAGACGTGGTGAAAGAGTTGACTGAGAACGAGAGCGGCCGGGTCGACTATTTTAATTTCATCAAAATCCCGGAGGTCCGCTCCGGTGATATCCTGGCCGAGTTGATCCCGCCTGGAGCCGGAACCCCGGGGAAAGACGTTATGGATCAGGAGATCCCCGCCTCGCCCGGCCGGGAAAGCCGGCTGGTCAAGGGAAAGAATGTCGAAATTACTGATGACGGGTCACGGGCAATAGCCACCGCCGCCGGCCGACCGGCCCTGGTCGGGAAGGCGATTTCGGTGTTCCTGGTCTTCGAAGTCCAAGGTGACGCGGACCTGACGACGGGCAACATCAATTTTGTCGGATCGGTGGTCGTCCGGGGTACGGTCAGGAGCGGCCTGTCCATTGTAGCTGGCGGGAATATCGAAGTTTGGGGAAACGTCGAGGCGGCCGACTTGGAAGCGGAAGGGAACATTGTCATCCAGGGTGGTGTTTTTGCCGGAGGGAAGGGCAAAATCCGCGCCCAGGGGAATATCCAGGTTAAAATTGTGGAAAACGGGAGTCTCGAAGCAAAACACTCGGTTCTGATTGGAGAAGCGGTGTTGCACAGCTCGGTTTCTGCCGGCCGCAACATTGTAGTGAATGAGGGAAAGGGTATGATTGTGGGTGGTTCGATCAAAGCTGGAGAGCTGGTGTGGGCGAAAACCATCGGATCTCCAATGGGCACCCGGACGGAAATCTTTGTGGGGATCAGTCCCGTGGCCCGCAAGGAACACGCCCTTCTGAGACAAGAATGCGATGAAGCGAAAAAGGCCATTATCGCAGCGGAAAGAGCCTTTGCCTTTGCCTTGCGCCGCAAACAATCCGGCATCACCCTTGACTACCGCCTGAACCAGGCGCTTTTGAAATTCAAGGAGTCATACGAATTGGCTCAGGAGAAAGAGCAAATCTGTGAGGAGCGGATAGCCGAACTGGAGGAACTCTTTAAGCAATGCGGAGGTAAAGTTCTGGTCAAAGACCGTATCTATTCCCAGGTCAGGATCATCCTGGGTGACATCGGTTATATCGTGCGGGACGAAATAACCTATGCCTCATTCACGGTAAAAGACGGTGAAATCGTCATCGGTAGTTTTGAAAGACCCCGGTTGAAATAACCGGGTAAGGGGTTGGTGAAGTTGGTCGATCCGATCGGTATGCAGAATGTGGTGCTGCTCGCTCACGAAGTCGCCAGGATCCAAAAAGCCCAGGAAGATGGGAACCAGATGCAAATCAGGGCGTTTGCCCGGGCGATGGACGAGCAAACGAAACGGGCCGAAGAAGACGTCAATGAAACCCCTCAAACGGAAAAAGACCGTATTCACAAAGAAAAGGAAAAAGAACAGGGAAAGAAAAAGCGCGAAGATCCCAAGCAGGGAATCCAGCAGAAATGGGAAGGCGAACCGGTTACTGTCCCTCCGGATGAGGATACTGGACGGAGAATCGACGTAAAGGCATAATAACGAAGGGGCCGGGAATTATGATCAAAAATATTATCGAGGACGAAATCGTCAGGCGCTTGCCTGATCTCTACCAGATCAAGCCGGACCTTTGCCGTTGCCGGGAATGCCGGGATGATTTGCTGGCTTTGACCCTGCAGCGACTTCCCCCGAAATACACTTCCCGCAGGATTGGCGAGGTGTTCAGCAGATTGGAGATTGAAAACCAGCAGTGGCAAGTGGATATCCTGGAAACCATGCTCTATGCGGCCGGTATTGTCGCGGAAAAACCCCATCATAGCCTGTAGACTCCTGATTCTAATTATTGTCAGGTGGTTGGGTTGAGGAAGGGTAAGGAACGTGTTATACTTTTGGACCGGTGCGGAGAGGTGGCCGAGTGGCTGAAGGCAATCGCCTGCTAAGCGATTGGGCGGCTTAAACCCGTCCCGTGGGTTCGAATCCCACCCTCTCCGCCAGATTGTTCCGGTTGTATTCCAGGCCTCCGGGCCTTATTTTTTTTGGAGAGGAAGAGCGAAATCGATGTTGACAGTTCCCTTTTGTCGTCTCGGGCAGATCGAGTACCAGGCGGCCAGGGATATTCAACTGAAAATAGTCGAACTTCTTTTCCAACGGAATAACCCCGGGGTTTTACTGTTGCTTGAACACCCTCCGGTCATAACTTTAGGGAAGGGGGCGACCGCTGGAAACCTGCTGGCTTCTCCGAGCAGGCTTCAGGAAAAAGGCATCGCCATCCATGCGAGCGAGCGGGGAGGCGATATCACCTATCATGGTCCCGGGCAGATTGTCGGCTATCCTCTGATGAATCTTGCCGCTTGGGAAAAGGATATCCACCGCTATCTACGGGCCCTGGAAGAGGTCTTGATCCGTTTTCTTGCCGACTTGGGCATTCCGGCCTTCCGCCTTTCTCCCCATACCGGAGTATGGGTTGGCGGGAAAGTGCCGGAAAAAATCGCCGCCATCGGTGTCGCGGTGAAGCGGTGGGTGACCTATCATGGATTCGCCCTCAATATCGAGCCGGATCTTTCTCACTTTACCTACATCGTACCCTGTGGAATCCGTGACCGGGGTGTCAGCTCGCTGGCACAGCTGACCGGCCGGACCTTTTCGTTTTCCGAGCGGTGGAAGATGATGGAGAGTCTGGCCGATCATTTCGGTAGCGTGTTCGGTTTCTCGGTGAGAGAAACTGCGTATGACCGGCTGCTGGACTAAATGGGCGGCAGGATGAGGACATGACTCCTCTACCTCCCTGGCTCAAGCGCCGTTTTCGCGCCCCCGATGAACTGGCGACCATGACAAAACTCCTTCGTTCACTTCACCTCCATACCGTCTGTGAGAGCGCGCATTGTCCGAATATTGGCGAGTGTTTCCGCAGAGGGACAGCTACCTTTCTGATCCTTGGCAACATTTGCACCCGAAACTGTGGGTTTTGTGCCGTGACCACCGGGGTTCCCGAGCAACCCGATCGGGAGGAACCGAAAAACGTTGCTGGTGCGGCCCGCCAATTAAAGCTTCAGCACGTGGTGGTGACGTCGGTGACCCGTGACGATCTTGCCGATGGAGGGGCCGGTCATTTCAGCGCAACCGTTGCGGCTGTTCGATATTCATTGCCGGAATCCACGGTGGAAATTCTCACGCCGGATTTCCAGGGAAACCGGAAAGCCATCGACCTCGTGGTGAAAAGTCGGCCGGATATTTTCAATCACAACTTGGAAACAGTTTCTACTCTGTATCCCCGGGTCCGTCCCCAGGCATCGTATCAACGTTCACTCGATTTATTGAAACAAGTGAAAGACGCTGCGCCGAAGATCATAACCAAATCCGGATTTATGCTCGGCCTGGGGGAAAATGAAGAGCAGACTATCGCCCTCCTCCATGATATACGGCAGGCTGGGTGTGATATCGTAACGATCGGACAATATCTTGCGCCGTCGGTCAGGCACCTTCCCGTGGTCGAATATCTGCCACCGGAACGCTTCGCCTGGTACCGTGCACAAGCCCTTTCCCTGGGCTTCAGAGGGGTCGCCAGTGATCCTTTGGTGCGAAGTTCATATCTCGCTGACCTATTTGTCAACAAGGAGCCCTGACCATGTGGTGGTGGATTCTTGGTCTTGTCGTCGTAATTCTTTTTCTCTTTTTCTGGTGGATTTTTCCTCTGTTTTTTCATGGAATCCCCTGGCAGCCGACCGACATGAAAAGAGTACGGCGGATGCTGGAAATGGCTAAACCCAACCCCAACGAACTGTTGGTCGACCTTGGTTGCGGTGATGGCCGAATCTGCATCGAAGCCGCCCGGCGTTTCGGGATTCGGGCGATCGGCTACGAAATCAATCCTTGGCTCTATCTGTTGGCCCGTCTGCGGATTTTTTTTTCTGGGGTTTCACACCGGGTCAGGGTTGAACTGCGGGATATTCACCAAGTGGATCTATCCCAGGTCAACATCGTCACCCTTTTTCTCTTTCAACACGTGAACGACCGCCTGGAAAAAAAACTATCCGAAGAACTCCCTTCCGGCAGCCGGGTTGTCTCTTATATCTGGATTTTTAAGGGTTGGCAGCCGGCTGAAATTGACCGAGTCTTGCGTCTTTATTTATATATTAGGTGATCGAATTTGAAAAAATTCACAATGATCAGGTTTCCATTTTCAGAAACGTTCTTTTTTTCTTGCTGTTCCAATTTTTTTATATCATAATAAGACAAATCCCTCATATCAGCGCTTCGTGAGGGAATATTCTCCGATTCTTTTCCTGTAAACCCATAAGCTTGGAGAAGGCTCTGTATTCCGACTTTTTTGTGATTTTTCCGGGCCCGGAAAGCGGGTTCACCGGAAAAGGGGAGAGCTTGAGAGAAGTTCGGCTGAAAACATAGAGTGGATCCGAGGATAAGGGGGCAAGATTCGATGATTACCATAGATGAAATCGCTCGACGAGCCAACGTATCGAAGAGCACTGTGTCCAATGTACTCAACAACCGGGACGATCGGGTCAGCCCGGAAACAAAATCCAAAATACTGCAAGTGATTGATGAACTGGGTTATAGGTCACGAAAAGCCAGGAAAGGTCTCGCACTCGCGAAAACCGGCACGATAGTGGTCCTTTTTCCACACTCACTGGTTCGACTCCTCAGTTTTCCGCTCCAGCATGAGTTGATGAGGGGGGTCGCCGAAGCGGCTCACCGGCTCAATTATCAGGTCGTTATCACCACTTCCGGCCAGGATTTCAATCCAAGTTTGGCATGTGAAGATTTGATCAACCCCGACTTGGGCGATGGTTATCTGGTGACTGAACTTCTCAAGCGGGATGGCCGTCTGAAGCGCCTCAGCCGAGGCCTGGAGACTTTTGTCTGTCTGGGCAAGCCGGAAGTGCAGGATAATCGGGGAGTCAGCTGGGTTTTCATCGATGTTACGGCTATGGTCGACAAAGCGGTTCAGAGACTGATCACGGGTGGTCACCGGGAAATTCTTTTTCTGGGAACTGAGGAACGAAGAATCATCGATCTCCAGGCCTTACGCGGTTACCAGCGGGCATTGGAGAAAAACCGGCTTCCATTCCAGGAAAAACTACAGCTCAATCTGGAACCTGATTCCTATCGGGTCGCATTGGCAGTCAAAGATCTTCTGCGCGAGCACCCCGGGGTTACGGCAGCATTCTGCGAAAGTCAAGGGCTGGCTAACGGTGTTTTGAGGGCTGCCCGGGATCTGAATCGCCGCGTACCGGAGAGCCTGGCGATCATGAGTATGCTGGAAAACGATAGCTCCGCGGACTTTGATCCCCCACTGTCCGGGATAGACTGGAAAGCTCGGGAGTTGGGCAATCATGCGGTTCAGCTCTTAGCCAAAATGATGGAAGGAAAACGCGAAGATATCTCCGGCCGGGTGATCTCCACGGATCTGGTGATCCGTAATTCTTGTGGAACACAAGGACAGTAAGGCGGGCATAAACCTCTCCGGTTTTTAGTGCACCAATTGTGCCTCTGAGCTCTTGGGGGAATACAAGAGGAAATCAATGTCTTTTTCATCTTTCTTTAATAAGCGCAATATACGCTTATAAGATGCAGATAGAGGGCAGCGCGAGGTCTGGCTGCATTGTGATCAGGTAACATACCAGCGCGTAACTGGTATATTTCGGTCATACCGGGAAGTGGACAAGATATGAGGGAGGAAGTCATGGTGAATAAGAAGAGTTATTTGATAGATATGGATGGTGTGCTGGTTTATGGAGAGAAGGCCATACCGGGGGCACGCGAGTTTATCCAGCGATTGGAGGAGGGTGGGCATAAGTACCTGGTTTTAACCAACAATTCCCGGTACGTTCCGCTTGATTTACAGCACCGGCTGCGTTCAGTGGGCATCTCGCTCGATGCCCGGCATTTTTATTCCAGCGCCATGGCTACCGCCAGCTTTGTGCGATCTCAAAAACCCAACGGGTCGGCTTTTGTGGTCGGGGGGACCGGCCTTTACCAGGCCCTGAACGAAGTTGGATACGTCCTGACCGATTATAATCCGGACTTTGTTATCCTGGGCGAGCTTGAGGCCTATTCCTATGACAAGATAATCAGGGCGTCCCAATTAATATTGAGCGGAACCCCTTTTATCGCCACCAATCCCGACGCCTCAGGGCCCAGCGACTACGGCATTATTCCTGCCTGCGGAGCGGTCGCTGCCCTTTTAGAGAAGGCGACCGGTCAAGCCCCCTACTTTGTGGGGAAACCCAATCCGTTGATTATGCGGTTGGCCTTACGTTATCTGGATGAACACTCGGAAAACGCAGTAATGGTCGGTGACCGGATGGATACCGACATCGTCGTCGGCTTGGAGGCCGGGTTAGAAACGATTTTGGTGCTTACCGGTGTTACCAAAGCCGAGATGGTTACCCGCTTTCCTTACCGTCCGCATTGCGTGGTTGATTCGGTGGCCGAAATCGAACTGTGAGGTCGATGATCGCTTTTGCATGTGAAGCCGCCGGGGCGTGCTCAGACAACCCCGGCATCCCGCGTTCAGTGTTTTTGCTTCCGTTCCCGTAAGGTGTCCTTCACGTAGTTCATAAGCCCCCCCCGGGAGATCATTTCCTGCAGAAAGGGCGGCAAAGGTTGGGCTGTGAAGATGGCTCCGCTGGTCAAATCGGTAATCGTCCCGGCCTGGGTATCAATTATCATTTCGTCGCCCTCCCGGATACCGGTTGCGGCATCTTGCGACTCAAAAATCGGTAATCCGATATTCAGGGCATTCCGGTAGAAAATTCGGGCAAAAGACGCGGCAACCACCGCTTGGACTCCTGAGGCTTTAATCGCCAGAGGAGCGTGTTCCCGCGAAGACCCGCAGCCGAAATTTTTCCCGGCGACCATGATGGTCGGCCCGGTCACTTTTTTTATGAAATTCGGGTCGAGATCCTCCAGGCAATGCTTGGCCAGTTCCAGCGGGTCAGTAGCGGTGAGATAGCGGGCGGGGATGATGACGTCCGTGTCCACGTTGTCTCCGTATCGAATGACTCGTCCACGAATCTGCATTGTTATCACCTCAGATCTGATCGGGCGTGGTGATGAAGCCCGCTACAGCCGAACTGGCTGCTATATAAGGATTGGCCAGGTACACCTCGCTGAGAGGGTGGCCCATTCTTCCCACGAAATTACGGTTGGTGGTCGAGACGCAGCGTTCTCCCTCAGCCAGGACCCCCAGGTGGCCTCCTAAACATGGTCCACAGGAAGAGGGGCAAAGAACCGCTCCGGCTTCCAGAAAGGTATTGACCAAGCCTTCGCGTTCGGCCTGCCGGAGAACGCGGGGGCTTCCGGGGAAGATATAAAGACGCACCGACCGGGAAACGGTTCGATTCTGAAGGACCGAAGCGGCCATGCGCAAATCTTCGATTCGCCCGTTGGTACAGGAGCCGATGACCGCCTGGTTGATTTCAATGCGCCCCAGCGTATAGACCGAACGGCTGTTTTCCGGCAAATGGGGAAGGGAGACCTGGGGGTCGATCAGCGAAACGTTGATTTGAATAACGTCTGTCCATTCCGCATCGGGATCGTTGCGGTAGATTCGCGGCTTGCGCTTTGCCCCGGTTTCAGTGATGTAGTGCAAGGTTTTTTCGTCGGGCTCCATAATGCCGCAGGTGGCCCCGGCCTCGATGGCCATGTTGGCCATGGTAAAGCGCTCGTCCATGGAGAGACCTTCGATTACGCTCCCGCAAAATTCCATGGCACAATCCCGGGCCCCGTCGACGCCGATTTCTCCAATGGTGAAAAGGATCAGGTCTTTCCCAGTGACAAAGGTCCTTTTCTCTCCCTGGTAGACAAAGCGGATCGAATCCGGAACCATGAGCCAGGTTTCACCCAACGCCCAGCCGGCGGCCAGATCGGTGGAACCCATCCCGGTGGCGAACGCACCAAGCGCTCCATAGGTGCAGGTGTGCGAGTCCGCGCCGATGACCAGGTCTCCCGGGACTATCAATCCTATTTCCGGCAGCAGGACGTGTTCAATCCCTACGGTTCCACCTTCGAAAAAATGGGTTATCCGGTGTTTCCTGGCGAAGTCTCTCATGAGTCGTACGTTTTCAGCCGAAGCGATGTCCTTGGAGGGAGTGTTGTGATCGGCTATCAGAGCAATTTTTCCCGGATCGTTGACAAAGTCAATCCCGTTTTCGATCAATTGCCGGATACTCAGCGGAGCGGTGATATCGTTGGCCAGAGCCAAGTCGACTTTCACCTGAACCAGTTCTCCGGGGGAGACGACGGCCTTATCCGCATGGTCGGCGATTATTTTTTCAGTTATGGTCATTCCCATAATATCAATTCTCCTGATAGTCTATTTGGGGATTAACAATCGATTGGTGGATACTCATCTTGTTAATTGCCGAGAGGTAGGCCATGACGCTGGCGACCACCACATCCTGGCTCGAACCTTTACCCACATAGGGATGCTTGTCTCCACGGATCCTGACGATCACTTCGCCCAGGGCTTCCGACCCTCCGGTGATGGACTGGAGAGTGTAGTTCACCAGGTCCGACGACAATCCAAGCATCCTTTCGATCGCTTTATAGGCCGCATCGACCGGGCCGACGCCGGTCGCCACACCTTCCAGAACTTTCCCGTCATTCTGGACCAGGCGGACGGTCGCGGTGGGCAGTATGTTGTTTCCACAGCAGACATGCACGAAATCGAGCCGGTAAGTTTCTTCGGTTTTGGAAATTTCTTCCGAAACGATGGTTTCCAAATCCGCTTCGGTAATTTCTTTTTTCGAGTCGGCTAAACCCTTGAAACGGTCGAAAGCCTTGTTCAGATCTTCCTCGGTAAGCTGATAACCCAGGCTCTTGAGTTTCTGGGTGAACGCGTGCCGTCCGGAATGCTTGCCGAGCACCAGGACTTTTTCTTCCCGCCCGATCAATCCGGCATCCATTATTTCATAGGTCAGTTTTTCTTTTAGCACTCCGTCCTGGTGGATCCCCGATTCGTGGGCAAAGGCGTTTTGACCGACGACGGCCTTGTTCGGTTGCACCAACATTCCGGTAAGCTGGCTTACCAACCGGCTGGTGCGATAGATTTCCTGGTAATTGATACCCGTTTCTGCCTGGTAGAGGTCAGCGCGGACGTATAAATTCATGACGATTTCTTCGAGAGAAGCATTGCCCGCCCGCTCTCCAATTCCGTTGATGGTGCATTCGGCCTGGACAGCTCCGGCGCTTAAAGCCGCCAGAGTATTGGTTACAGCTAAGCCCAAATCGTTGTGGCAGTGAACACTCAAGATAGTCTTTTCGATTCCCCGGGTATGTTCCAGGAGATAGCTGATCAGTTCCTGCATCTCAACCGGCGTGGTGTATCCGACGGTATCGGGAACGTTGAGAATGGACGCCCCGGCCTCGATCACCGCAGCGTAGATTTTGGAGAGAAACTCCCAGTCGGAACGAGTGGCGTCTTCTGCGGAAAATTCCACTTCGGCAACCAACTGGCGGGCCCGCCGAACGGCCCGGATCGCCTGTTCCAGAGCCTGTTCCCTGGTGAGGCGGAGTTTATGTTTCAAATGTAGATCGGAGGTGGCGATAAAAGTGTGCAGGATCGGATGTTCGGCATCTCGTAGCGACTCAGCGGCGACATCGATATCCTGGTCCCGGGCCCGGGCCAGCGCGCACACGGCCGGTCCCCGTACGTTCTGGGCGACCGTTTTCACTGCTTCGGCGTCACCGGGAGAAGCGATGGGAAACCCCGCTTCCAGGGCATCGACGTTCAAGCGGGTCAGCTGCCGGGCGATTTCCAGCTTTTCCATCGTGTTGAGAGATACCCCCGGCGACTGCTCTCCATCCCGCAGAGTCGTATCGAAAATACGTACACGTTTCATGGGAAACCCTCCCAGATCATTGGACAGAAGGCTTCGTATCGTAAATGATGGTTCACCGTTTCAACCAGGGCATCATAGCCCGCAGCTTGGCTCCCACTGTTTCTATTGGGTGGCGGGTGTCTTTCCCTTTCAGGGCATGATAAACTGGTCGGTTGGCCTGATTCTCCAGAATCCATTCCCGGGCGAAGCTTCCGTCCTGGACTTCGGTAAGGATTTTTTTCATTTCGCACTTGGCTTGCTCTCCTACCACTCTGGGCCCCCGAGTGAGGTCTCCGAATTCGGCGGTATCGCTGATCACGTCCCGCATGAGCCCGATTCCGCCTTCGTAGACCAGGTCGACAATGAGCTTCATTTCATGCAGGCACTCGAAATAAGCGACTTCCGGCTGGTATCCGGCTTCGATGAGGGTTTCGAAACCGGATTTGATCAAGGCGGTGAGGCCGCCGCACAGGACCGCCTGTTCGCCGAATAGGTCGGTTTCCGTTTCTTCCTGGAATGTCGTTTCCAGAACTCCCGCCCGAGTGGCTCCGATAGCGCGGGCGTAGGCAAGCGCCAGATTCCTGGCTTTCCCGGTGGCATCCTGATAGACGGCGATGAGCGAGGGCACCCCTTTTCCCTCTTCATACATCCTACGAACCAGGTCCCCGGGTCCCTTAGGGGCGACCATGATCACGTCCACATCGGTCGGCGGAACGATCTGGTGGTAATGAATGTTAAATCCGTGAGAAAACATCAAGGCTTTTCCGGGACGCAATCTGTCTGCAACGGTCTGACGATATATAACCGGCTGAACTTGGTCAGGGGCGAGCATCTGGATCACATCCCCTTTTTGGGCGGCTTCGGCTGCGCTAACCGGCTGGAACCCGAACCGGCGGGCCTTTTCGTAGCCGGGGGTGCCTGGAAGCTCGGCCACGACCACCTCCACCCCGCTCTCTTTCAGGTTTTGAGCCTGAGCGGCTCCCTGGCTGCCGAAACCGATGATGGCTATGCTCTTTCCCTTAAGAAGGCTGATATCGGCATCCTGATCATAGTAAATTGTCGCCATTTTAGATGACCTCCCTGGTGGTTCAAGTTGAGGGGAATCGGTAAAAACCTGCCCTCCATCGTCCTCCTGAATGTTTACTGCTGGTTTCTGATTTAAGTCTTTCTACAGCGGCTGTCCAACGCGGGCCAAGGCAATCCGGCCCGTCCGGGTCAATTCCACGATTCCATACTTTTTCAAGAGTTGTTCCAAAGCATCGATCTTGTCCGGTGTTCCGGTGACTTCGATCATCAGATTTCGTTCACCGACGTCGACGATGCGGGCCCGGAAAATTTCCGCGGTTTGGACGATTTCTCCACGCAGATTCGATGGAGCATTGACCTTGATCAGCGCCAGTTCACGATCCACATAACTTAACTCCGTAAAATCACCCACCTTGATCACGTCGATCAGTTTATAGAGTTGTTTACTGATCTGTTCCAGGATGTCTTCGTCGCCTCTGACCACCAGGGTGATCCGGGAAATGCTTGTATCGTGGGTTGGTCCGACCGCCAGGCTCTCTATATTATATCCTCGCCGGGCAAACAATGATGCCACCCGGGCCAGAACCCGGGGTTTATTTTCCACCAGGACAGACAAGATATGTTGCATACCACGCCTCCCTTAAAAAAACAGGCTGTAGGTGTTTAGCAGTTTAGGCTTTTAGGAATACCAATAAAGTTTTTGTTTTACTTAAAAACCTACCGCCTAACAACCTGTGTTTCTGTTGACTTCCATTTTTCACTCTAGAATCATTTCGTCCAGGGATTTTCCCGGGGGAACGAAAGGAAAGACACACGCCTCCCGAGAAACCCGGCAATCAACCAACGCCGGCCGGTCCGAGACTTGCAGGGCTTCGGTAATCGCATCAGCGAGTTCCTCCTCGCTATGGACGGTCAATCCCACTGCTCCGAAGGCTCGGGCGACTTTGGCCAGGTCCGGGTTTTCCAAATGCGTACAGGAATACCGACCCTCATAGAAACAGGCTTGCCACTGCCGGACCATACCGAGGTATGAATTGTTGAGAACGAATATTTTCAAAGGAAGACGGTAGTTGATCGCAGTCACCAATTCCTGGATTTTCATCAGGATACTTCCGTCTCCACTGAACAAGATCACCCGTTTACCTGGATTACCGAGTTGGGAGCCGATAGCCGCCGGAAGCCCGAAGCCCATGGTTCCCAGTCCTCCTGAGCTGGCCCAGGTCCGGGGTTTATCCACCTTGAAAATCTGAGCGGCCCACATCTGGTGCTGTCCAACATCAGTGATCAGGATCGAGTCCTTGCCGGCGTAAGCATAGACGGTTTTTACCACTTGGTGTGGGAGGAGCAAATCGGACGGGCTGCATTTGGGGATATACTCGGTTCGCCATTGTTCGATCTGGGAATGCCACGCCGGGTGTTTAGCCGATTCGGCTTTTTTGAGAAATTCCCGGAGAATATTCCTGGCATCTCCAACGATGGGAAGATCGACTTTCACGTTTTTCCCAATTTCGGCCGGGTCGATATCTACGTGGATGATTTTCGCCTGACGGGCAAAAGTCTGAGTGTTGCCGGTCACTCGGTCATCGAAGCGGGTTCCCACAGCGAGAAGAAGATCGCAGTTCATGATGGCTTTGTTGGCACAATAAGTTCCATGCATACCCAGCCAGCCCAGGGACAGAGCGTGAGTTTCCGGGAACCCCCCCTTCCCCATTAACGTGTAGGTTACCGGGATGTCGCATCGTTCGGCGAATTCCAACAATTCCTCCGAGGCACCGGAGGCCAGAATACCGCCCCCCACGTAGAACAATGGTTTTTCCGATTTCTTGAGGGCTTGTAGGGCCAAATTGATCTGGTTGATATGTCCTCGGTATGTTGGTTTGTATCCGGCGATGTCAACGGTTTCCGGGTAGACGAAGTCCGCTTTACTCATCTGGATGTCCCGGGGAAGATCGATGAGTACCGGCCCAGGTCTTCCGGTACGGGCGATGTGGAAGGCCTGGCGGACTGTCATCGCCAACTGTTTGACATCGGTCACCAGAAAGTTATGTTTGGTCACCGGCATGGTAATGCCGGTGGTATCGGCTTCCTGAAAAGCGTCTTTACCGATCAGACGCGTTGGAACTTGTCCAGTGATCGCGACGACCGGGATCGAATCCATGTACGCGTTGGTCAAACCGGTGACCAGATTAGTGGCTCCCGGTCCCGAGGTGGCCAGGCACACACCCACCTTTCCTGTCGTTCGGGCATACCCATCGGCGGCGTGGATGGCGCCTTGTTCGTGACGGACTAAGACGTGTGTAATATCGGAATTCTCGAATAGGGCGTCGTACAGATCGATCACGGTCCCTCCCGGATAACCGAAAATATATTCCACGCCTTCCCGTTTCAGGCATTCTATCACTATGTGGGCACCTTTCATGCTTACGTCACTCACCTCTTTTCCGTTAAGGCATTTTTGCGTATCAGTGTTGAGGGGTCTTGGTTATAAAAAAACCCCTCGTCCATATAAATAGGGACGAGGGGTTTACACCCCCGCGGTACCACCCTGCTTACCCGTCAAAAGGGTCACTTGATTCCCGGTACTTGTACTATAATAATACCGTCATCTGTAACGGGAGTTCCCGGAGAGGCTTAATCGGTATATCCTTTCAGCCTTCGACTCAGGGGTGAGTTTCCGCTTATTCCGGGTGCCTGATTGCAGCATTACTTCAGGCTCTCTGGTACCGGGAAACAAGCGTACTGAACCCCGTCACAGTCTTTGCCGACCGATCCCCCATAGAAAAAAGGGAAAAGATGTTACCAAGCACTATACCATAGAACACTTTTTTATGCAACCAGTGAGCCAGTGAGTTGTCAAGTGACCAGGAGAGAAGCGAGCCGTTATCCACTTTCGGTCTCCTGGCGGCACAAAAGGTAGATGCGCTCATCTCCTCTACCGGGAGACCGCAGGCCGCAAAAGGAGCCCGGGGTTCCAACGACCGGGGGGTTAGATGGCGTATGCCAAGGCCCGGAAGATCTGTCTTCCTGCTGGTCATCTTCGTCAGGTAGACCAGAGTTTGTTTCGTTCTTATTTAGTCATGGTCAGGATCATCTCTTCATTCTACGGGGGGACATTTTCACGGAAAGACTTTGCGGGACATGATCACAGAATAAAAAAAACAGGACATTTGAAAAGAATCTTGATAGGAATGGGAAGATGGAATATAACCTGTTCCGGCTGGTTTAGCATATAGTTGGCTAAGATAATATCAAGCGGTTGGGTATTTTATTTGCCTCCCGGGAGTTTTTCCGTTACAATGAAGGTAAAGGTGCTTCAAAAAACATGATTCGCGAAACGGAAAGAAAGGAGTAGACACATGCCTGAAAACAACAAAAAGCCTACGGATCAACGCCTCAAGCTACGCAGAGGGTGTTGCTGTTCAAGCTCCGGTTTTCTGCCCCAGGAAGAAGAGAAGACTGAAAAGGTTAAAGAAGAAGAAAGCAAGGACAGTGGCTGCTGCCCCTAAAACCGGAAGGTAGACCATACCGAAAATGCCGGCACAACATCTTTTTGTCACAGTGTTATCCCGGCATTTTCGGTGGGCATGAATCAGTGAGGATATTCCTCTATTGTTCAGATTGCTCTTGGCTGTGATGTTGGCAGGCTGGCGTGTCATGAGCTAAGCTCGCCCGAAGCGGCTTAAATATAGTGACTTGACTATCGACAACCGCATCAGGATTAGCGGGGAGGTTTGTTGGGTACATTTACACTATTTCTGACGGGAAGTAAGTCACCAGCCCTCTTGCGCGATACAGGGTTTAGGGTTAGAATATTTGCTGTTTCTAACTTGGTGGGCGTAGCTCAACGGTCAGAGCACTGGACTGTGGCTCCAGGGGCTGGGGGTTCGAATCCCCTCGTCCACCCCAAATCTGTTTTACAGCAGAGCGAAAAGTGACCTTCTGATTTTCCCTCCGTTCCAAAACTCAGTTCATAAGTATCGGACTCACAATTTTGATTCTACTGCCATAAGTAATTTTGCTGCAAAAGAACGAAGGAAGCCCGGGCCTAAGTTGCCTAAATCAGCCGCCGAAATCACCGCATCTTCGAAGTAAAAAGGCCAAGGATGGCCTTTTCAGCATCACTGCAACCAGACGTGGTCATTGATGCGTGCCAGAAAATGCCAGATGAGGCGGGGCTGAGGGCAACGCGGCCTCGCTGAAATGAGTTTTTGCAGCAAAATCAATGTTACTTCCTCGATCCCGTCCTTGCCGGCTCCGCTGATCACCAAGATACCGGTTCTCTCCTTCCTGCGGGTAGGCAGGGACACTCCCCTACCCCACCAGTAGACATAGCGTTTCCGGGAGAGGTCTCTTTTCCGCCAAATGGTGAACTCCTCCGGCCAGTGGGCCATCCACCGGCCATCCCGTCCTTTCTCCGGTCCCGCACCCGGGTAGCGTAGTGTGGGGCCATCAACTCCTCCCCTGCCACTACGCTGGCTATGGGTGGTATTCTGCGGACTCCTTCCCGGAGGAACTCGCTCCGGAGAGCGCGGGTTTTCGGGTTGAGGCCATCGGCTTGGTGCGTTTCTGGACTCATTTCCGGGTTTATTACCTTTGACATTTTCTTTGTAACGTGCTTTGCTTTTCCCACGGCCTATCCTCCCTGCGGGGAGCGAGGTGATTTCTTGATCGGAACTTCCCCTGAGGATAGGCTAGCTGTTTTTATTTGGCTATACCCAAGTTTTGAGGGTAGCTCGGTGCGCAACCGCCCCACGCTGACCATGAACGTTTCGGAAGCGGATATCCGGATTACCGAGTAGTTGATCAAGTCGGGGCAATCCTTGATATAGAAGTGCGGGACTACATCGTAGTCACCGATGATGGCTTTCTGAATTTCAAGGGAAAAAAAGGGGGGTTCCTTTTTATGGTGTCCGGGGATCTTCCCCTGCCCGATCGAAATATATTATGGACAGACACAATCGTTTCAGTATCGAAACGATCTTGGGAGAAAGGGGCGAAACAGTGGGAAGTTCATCTGTAGAAAAGACGAAGCACAAAATCCGGTCAAAGCGGAAAGAAGTTGTATGGGAATGGGTGAAAACCGGTCTTTGGGCGGCGGTGATCGCCTGGTTTATGATTAATTTTGTGGTCCAGAGTTTTTTTATCCCGACCTCGTCGATGGAACCAACGATTATCCCGGGGCAGAGAATTTTAGCGGCCAAATTCTGGTATCGCTTCACCGATCCGCAGCGTGGTGATATTATCGTCTTTCGGGAACCAGCCGAGCGCAGCCAGGGGAGGGCGAGGGAGCGGCTGGTCAAAAGGGTGGTTGGCCTCCCTGGCGAACGGGTCCGCATTGAAAACGGCCAGATATTGATTAATGACCAGCCATTGAACGAAGAGTTTTCCGAAAGGGTTTATCTCGCCGTTGGTTATTATGGGTCGAGAGAAGTCATCGTACCGGAAGGCACTTATTACGTTCTGGGAGACAACAGCATTAACAGTCTGGATAGCCGGATTTGGGGTTTCGTTCCCCGGAACACCATTCTGGGCCGAGGGTTTTTTACTTTTTGGCCGTTAACCCGCCTGGGCTTGCTCCGTTAAGTCGCTATGTCGGCGGGACAAGGTCGAGTCACAATGGCGAAGGAAGAGGAAATCCGCAGTAATGGGAGGAAAATATAGTTGAAAAAAGGAAAATCTCCATGCCCTACTGGTGCCTGGGGAACCCGATCGGGGACCCCTTTGGTCCGGGAGTGCTTGACCGGATCGGTTCCCTGGGGGTAACCGATATTCTCTGCGCAGCGAAAAAAGAGGCCCTTATCGATTATACCGCTGCTCATGACTGTGACTTGGTCTCCTGGAACCCGCATGAACCGGACGATGACCTCGATCCTTCAAGCGAAACCTCTCACACCATCAAGACGATCCGTGACAAGCTGGACTCGGCTGGAATCCGTTTTAAAATGATCAGTAGCAATTTACATGCCGATCCAGTGTTTCGTAATGGGGGGTTGGCCAACCCTGATCCCCGGATCCGGCTTCTGGCTGCCCGCAAGGTCATGCGCGCGTTGCGAATCGGACACACTCTCGGGGCGGAATACTTTACCTATTGGGTCGCCCGGGATGGCTTCGAATCGCAGTTTGCCGTCCCCTGGGACCGGACGTACCAGTATATCCGGGAAGGCCTCAATTTCGCCCGGCGTTATGCCGTGGAAAAAAACCTCGGGTACCGAGGCGGTACCATTGAATATAAGCCCAACGAGCCGCGGGGGGAAATGTTTCTTCCCACCGCCGGTCATGCGCTGGCCCTGATTTCCACGCTCGAAGAACCGGATTTCTGGGGATGTAATCCCGAGGTTCTTCAGCACGACCAAATGGCCGGCTTGTCCGCCGTAGCGGCAACCGCCTTTGTCGCCTCCCTGGGTAAGCTCTTTTTCATTCACGTCGGAAATCAAAAACCCAACCAGTTTGACAACGACAATCCACCCCTGACGGGCATGGACGGAGTCAAAGAGTTTATCAGTATTTTATATGTTTTGTATAAGCTCGATTGGCCTGGATATATTGAATACGACAACCACCTGTTACGAACCGATGCGGCGCCTGGGACGGAGAATGCAATCAGCCTTCGCCGGTATTATGTCGAGCTGGCGGTGGAGGCCTACCGGTTAGCGGAGAGAAAGGCGCTGGATCTGTTCTACGATCGGGAATTGTCAGGCAAGCAGAACGCACTTTGGAATCAGTCCCCGGAAATTGCCGATCTCTTGACCGGAGGGAATACAGAGAACATCGCTTCTGTTACCCTCGACTATCAGCAGTTGGTCCAGGACCGGATCAGGATCGGTGAGATGGACCTGGCAGCCAACCGAAGGCTTCTTGGGTACTGAAAGTTTATCTCCGGGAGATATTTGCTGAGGCATCAAGAACGGGGTATTGGATGGGCCGGTAACGAATCGGCGAGTTCCGGGGCGATCTCCAGGGTATAGCGCCGGACAAAATCCCGCTCCAAGAAATTCCGGTGTACGACTTGGTTGTTCCAGACAATAAGGTCCAGGTCGATGGTCCGGGGAGCATGCGGGGGGGAGGACTTCTCCCGGCCCAGTTGTTCTTCCGTTGCCTTCAGAAAGGCCTTGAACGATTCCCGGTCAAGGACGGTCGCGATTTTCCAGGCACAGTTGAGATAGTCCGACTGATTGGGATCACCAAGCGGGGCAGTTCGGACTACCGACGACTTGCCCAGTAACCGGTGATGCCGGGCAATCAGCGCTTTAGCCAGTTTTAGATGTTTCTCCGGCTGGATGTTCGATCCCACATCGACAATGGCGATATTGAGCTGTTTAGCCATCGGAGATTTCCACGGCAACCGAATCTGCGTAGCGAAGCGCCCCGGGCTTATCGACCCGAACATTCGCCCTCAGGAAACCAGGCATGCCGGCCACGATGGAGTGCACCCGGGCGGCGAGGGATTCGAGCAGGTGAAACCGGGAGTTTTCCACCTCTTCGATGATCTTTTTCGTCAGCGTTTTATAATCGAGCGCCTCGTTTAAATTGTCGGATTCGATTGCCCGTAATGCATTGTATTCCAAGGTGATATTGATCACCACATCCTGTCTGACCACGCGTTCCCATTCATAGGCTCCGATAATCGTACGTAGCCGCAGGTTCGTGATTTTCACGACCGCGTTCATGACAGGGATTCCCCCCCGTCGACGAATAATATTTCTCCGGTGATAAAAGGATTTTCCGCAAGAAACACCACAGCTCGGGCGATGTCTTCCGGGTACCCGCGGGTTTTCAACGGTATCTTTTCCGCAACCCGGTCCAGATATGATGTGTCTTTCCCCGGCGGAGGTTCAACCGGTCCCGGAGCCACGCCGTTCACCCGGAAACGGGGTGCTAGGTCCCGGGCTGCGATCAGAGTGAACTCCGCCAAGGCTTTTTTGGCCAGGATATAAGCCATGTGGGTGGGCCGGTGCCCTTTGATTTTTGCGTCCAGGATATTGATGATACAGCCTCCCCGGGCGCGCCGGGCAAAATTCCTGGTCAAGATAAAGGGGGCTTTGAGGTGGATGGCGAATTGCCGGTCAAACAGGCGGGAGTCTGTTTCAAGGAATGAGGCGGGCTCAAATAGGGAAGCGTTGTTCACGACCAGCGAGAGCCCGGGAAAGTCGTTCATCACCTGGTCCATGAGCTCTCCGGATTCCTGATCGTTCGTGAGATCTCCCCGGTAAAGTCGGCAATCCACACTCAGAGCATGGACACCAGTAGCGGTGTCTTTTGCTTCTTCTTCCCTTTGGTGGTAGTGGAGGGCGATTCCGTATCCCTTGTGGGCCAAGGCTAAGGTCATCGCCTTACCCAGCCGCCTCCCCCCGCCGGTGATCAGCGCGGCCAGGGAATTCACCGAATCGACCTCAAGAACTCGGATCGGACGGCCTCGTTATCCAGGAACGATCCCAGCATGCAGGATGTCTTCATGCGGGAATTTTCTTTTTCCACGCCTCGCATCATCATACACAGGTGTTGGGCTTCGATGACAACGCCTACGCCGTGGGCTCCAGTGTGCATATGGAGCGCTTCGGCGATTTGCCTGGTCAGCCTTTCCTGGAGTTGCAAACGGCGGGCGAAGACGTCGGTGATCCGGGCTACCTTCGAGACCCCGAGAACAAGTCCGTCCGGGACATAACCGACATGACATTTTCCAAAAAACGGAAGAAGGTGGTGTTCGCACAGAGAGTAAAAAGCAATATCCTGCACGATTACCAGGTCTTCTCCGTGGGCACGGTAAACGGCTCCATTGATGACCGTGGTCAAATCCTGTCCGTAACCGGAAGTCAGGTAACGGAACGCCCGGGCGGCCCGTTGCGGGGTATCGGCTAGGCCATCCCGCTTCAGGTCTTCGCCCAACTCTTCAATTACGCGGGCAAAGAGAGGGGCCAGGGATTCTGTATCGTTCATCGAATCATCCCCGCTTTCCGCAATATGTCCGTGCATTGTGCCTTATAATAGTTTTCATTATAGCTTAAAACCAGTTGAAGTATAATACACTTATAAAGATCCCGGTGATGTTACGTTTTCTAAAGCCGGCCTGTGAAAGGTTGTAACCGCTGACAATACACAGAAAGGGGGAGAAGTGATGAAAACCATGCGTCTGGGAGCCGCCCTGGTGGTCATAATGGCCGTGCTCACGGTTTTGACGGGATGTCAGACGACCGTCTCCGGTACCGGAACGATCAGGCACGTTGAGCTATCAGGCGGTTTTTATGGGATTGTTGGGGACGACGGATTGCATTATGAACCAATCAACCTACCCAGAGAGTTTTGGGAAGACGGCCTTCGTATCGCCTTTACCGCTCGGCCGCTCGACGATTGGGCCAGCATCTATATGTGGGGACGAATTGTCGAAATCCTGTCCATAGAAAAGACCGATACCTGAAGGGCCCAGAAGCGAGGTCCAGGCATAGGCCAACCCACAAGGCCTGCTTATACCTATGGACCTCGCGTTTCTCGCCAAGACAGATCAGTTCGGCGATTAGTGTCGCCTCATTGCCCCTTTCTTGGATTACTTGCTTTTTCGGTGCTGCCAGCGTTCCTGCTGGTGGTGTTGTTACCGTGTTTCATGGTTTGATCAGTCTGCCCAGCGATGGAGTCAGGAACCAAGTCAGAGCGGCGCTGATAAGAAATTCTACCCCCAAGTACCCGCCGTTGTAGACCAGCGAGTAGAGCCAGACCGACTGGCCCTCCGGGGCGTAATGCCCCCAGAAAAAAACACCGGCGAAGAAGTGACTCAGAAACCGTCCGCCGATAGCGAAGAAGACGGCAATGATGGAGAAGAAATAGCGGCCTGTCCAGCTGGTGTTTTTGGTCATTGCCGGTCTCCAGAAAAAGCCGGCCAGGCCCAGTGCTCCAAAGGCAAACGGGTAATCGAGCAGAAACTGGAGCGGGGTGAGAAACCAGGGGCCGAGTATGAACTGGAGAAAGCCGTAGACGACACCAACGGTTGTGCCGACCACCGGTCCCCGGATCATGGCCAGGAGAATAATGGGAACCATGCTTCCCGGGGTGACCGATCCGCCGAAGGGAGCGGCGAAAAGTTTTATCAGGCTTAACGCCGTAGCAAGACCTAAAACCACGCCGCCTTCGGCCAGAATCCGGGGGACGAAAATGCTTTTCGCTGCCATTTCACATCTCCTTATAAACCGTTCCGGGGAGGAGGGGAAAACGCACTTTTACGGTGCGCCCGAGAGAGCGAGGCGGCATTCCCTACGCAGGCATTATCCTGATCAGGTTATGCGGGTCAAGGCTTCAAGCCTTATCTCAGCTCTTATCAAGAGCTCCCCAGTATCGGAATAGAATGTATACATTGAGTCTATCACTGGATTAAAGAAGAGTAAAGAGTGAATGCTGCGATTCCCGGTGAATTGCCATTACTGGTGGTGTCTTCCCGGGGGAAGGTCGAGGTCCGGAATTAGTTGTAGAATGAAAGATAGCTTATCGCCTTCAGGGCCCGGGAACTCGGAGATAATCTGTCCAGTCATAGCGAGGTGGAACCGTGTCCGAAGAAGATCCCTCTTATCTCCGGAAGCCCCCAATCGCTTTGTCAACGCCATCAGGGGAGAACAGGAAAATGAGTTTTGATTCTACTGTAATAAGTAATTTTGCTGCAAAAGAACGAAGGAAGCCCGGGCCTGAGCTGCCTGAATCAGCCGCCGAAATCACCGCGTTTTCGCAGCAAAAAGGCCAAGGATGGCCTTTTCAGCATCACCGTAACCAGACGTGGTCATTGATGCGTGCGAGAAAACACCAGATGAGGCGGGGCTGATGGCAACGGGGCCTTGCTGAAATGAGTTTTTGCAGCAAAATCAGTTTTATATCTTGAATCCTGGATTTACCTGGGAGGTGTTTTTCATGAAACTAAAAATCGATGGAATGAGTTGTCAGCACTGCGTCACGCGTTTGAAAAAAGAACTGGAGCAGGTTGACGGTGTGGTATCGGTGAATATTGACCTGAAAACGGGAGTAGCCGAGTTCATAACTGCCCCCCCTGTCCGGACCGAAATCCTGGTTGCGGTCGTTGAAAAGGCCGGATACCATGCCCGCCCTCTCTAACACCGCGAGGATGCAGAAGATCGCTTTCTTTGCTTTCCGTGACGATGAAACCTGCTTTGTTCATGTGCTCCTCAGCGTGCTTGATTTTCAGGCGCGGGGAGGGGAAGCCGTCCTGGTTTTCGAGGGAGCCGCCACCCGGCTGATTCCCCTGTTGGCCGGGGAAAGCCATCCGCTTCATCGTCTGTACTGCAAAGCGAAGGAATCGGCATCGATCGAGGGGGCCGGTTTGGCCTGTTCCCGGAAAATGGGAATCCTGGACGCGGTAAAACAGGAGGGTTTGCCGTTCCTCGACGAGTTGAACGGCCACCCGGCAATGAGTCGATATACGGAACAGGGATATCAGGTTGTGGTGATGTAAAAAGAAAAAGGAGGAGGTGGAATCGTGGATTATCTGGAAAGAGAAGGGGCGCGTCTACCGGTACTTGGTTTAGGGACCTGGGACATGCGGGGGGTTGAATGTCGCCGGGCGGTACTTACCGCCCTTGAAGTGGGTTATCGAAGTATCGATACAGCGGCCTTTTACATGAATGAAGCAGAGATCGGCCAGGCCATCCGGGAGTCCTTCGTTTCCCGTGAAGAGTTGTTTTTGACCACCAAGGTCTGGCACACGCATTTACGCAGGGAAGACTGTATTCGTTCTTTGGAGGATAGCCTCAAACAACTCGGGACCGAATATGTCGATCTCTTTCTGATACACTGGCCGAACGATGCGGTGCCCCTCGCCGAGACTCTAAGAGCGATGAACGACCTTGTACACCAAGGGAAAACCCGTTCCATCGGGGTCAGCAACTTTTCTATCGACCTTCTGGAGGCAGCCCAAAGCCTGTCACCGACACCGATCCTCACCAACCAGGTGGAATATCATCCTTTCCACTCCCCGGCTGCCCTTCTTGACTACTGCCGGAAAGCGCAGGTTATTGTTTCCGCTTACTCTCCGCTGGCCCGGGGCCGGGTCCTGCACCACCCCCTCTTGCGGGAGATCGCGGAGCGTTACGGAAAAACCCCTGCCCAAATCACCCTCCGTTGGCTGATTCAACAGAAGGGGGTTATGGCCATTCCCAAGGCGACCCGTCGTGATCACCAGGAGAAAAATTTCGATATTTTCGATTTTCGGTTGACCGACGGAGAAATGGCGGACATCGGCAGCCTAAAGACATGAGATTCATTGTCTTGGCAACTCGGTTTTCCCAGTGGCCAGGGTGAATGATGATTTGGAAAACGCCGGGCCGCCGGGTCTTTTGGCCGGGGATTTACGATCCAGACCCTGCCGGCTTATCTTCGCCCGGCGGGATTTTCAGGCCGCCTCGGAAATCGGACAAAAGATCAAAGACGAGGCGCTTCGTTACATTGCAGAGAGAATTCCGGGAAACAAGGGAGATATAATTGTGTTCAACTCGCTGGGGCACGCACGCAGTGACCTCCTGGACGTGGCCCTGCCGGGGGGATTAGCCCCCGGTCACATTTTGTATCAGCAAGACCAGCCCCTCGAATGGCAGTCCGCCGGGGGGGAGAGGATTCTGGTGTCCGGTCATCGGGTACCCGGTTTCGGTTATACTTGTCTTTCCGCCGGCCCGGCTCGGGAGGTTCCTGGAAAACCGGAGACGTCTCTTAGAGTTTCCCGGCAGGTGATGGAGAACCGCTTTTTCCGGATGGAGTTCGACGAAGGGGGGCTGATCGCTTCCCTCTATCATAAAAGTATCGATCGCGAATACGTTAAAGCCGGTTCCCGAGCCAACTGCTTCCAGGCCTTTGAAGATCTCCCACCCGACCATGATGCCTGGAACATTGATCCTTTTTACCGGGGAAAATACTGGACGATCACCGAGCTGAACACCCTCGCGATCCTCGAGGAGGGCCCATTACGGGGGACTATGATGATGGAGCGCCCCTTCGGGCGCTCCATCATAACTCAACATATCCGTATATACCGGGATATGGACCGGATCGATTTTGTGACGAAAATCGCTTGGTGGGAAAACAACACCATGCTTAAAGTGCTGTTTCCAGTGGATCTGGCCACCGACCAGGCCGCCTGTGAAATTCAATTCGGCTACCTATACCGTCCGACGCACACCAATACCCCCTGGGAAAAAGCCAAATTCGAAGTCTGTGCCCAGCGGTGGGTGGACGTGTCGGAGAAGGATTGGGGGATTGCTCTTATCAATAATGGCAAGTACGGACATGATATCACTCGTGGGGTGATCGGTTTGACCTGCCTGCGCTCACCATCCTATCCCGATTCGGATGCCGACCGGGGACAGCACGAATTTGCCTATGCCCTTTTTCCTCATCAGGGCACTGTCGGTGATGCGCCAGTCACGGAGCGCGCCGCCGAATTCAATGAACCGCTTATTCCTGCGGTCAAAGGTAATGGCGCCGGTTCGTGGCCACCGGAGCGTTCTTGGATCACGCTCGATAATCCGGCCATAGTTCTGGCGGCAGTGAAACTGTCTGAATACGGAGAGGGCGTGATTGTACGCGTCTATGAAAGCCGGGGAAAACGGGTAGCCGGTTCGATTGCTTTCTGGAAGCCACCCGTTCGGGCCTGGTCCTGTACCCTCCTGGAAATGCAACAGGAGGAAATACCGGTCCGGGACCGGTCGCTTACCCTTCACTTTCATCCTTTTGAGATCAAGACGCTTATGGTGTTTTTCGACAGGTAGGAATTTATCCCGAAGTTTCAACCGACAAACTATGCTCAACCATTATCGGAGATAGCTTTCTTCCGATTCCGAAATGCAGGCTTGCTGGGTACAGGTGATCAGCAGGCCACCTCCAACAAGCTAAAGACCTGCTGTTGGAAGGGAGTCAGCTCGCTTGGTAACGGAAGGCGTACCGCGTGTTTCCCTTCATTCGTCGTCCTGGCTCAAGTTCCCCTTCCCCTTATCGCATAAATCCCCTCAACCAAGCACCTGAAAGGCCCTTTCTCTTTCAATCATAGTCTATAGTTACATATTGCTGCGAGCAAAAAACGTTTTCGCACAGTCTGACGGTTATTTTGTTTCAGTTTGTTAAATACCCATGACCACTGAGGCTATCGTGAAATAAATAACCAATCCGGTTATATCTTTTATTGTAGTAATCAGCGGTCCCGACACAACTGCCGGGTCTATACCTATGCGATGAAACAAAGTGGGCAAAAACGCTCCTAAGAAAGAAGCTACCGTCATAGTCGTGATCATCGCCCCCCCCACCGCTACTCCAAGTTTAGGTACACCCTGCCATATCTGGCCTGCTGCACCGACGACCACTCCGCATATCACTCCCATGAATGTCCCTATGAGAATCTCTCTCCACAAGCATTTCCAGACATTATTCTGCGTAATATCGCCTGTTGCCAGTCCCCTTATGACGATGGTGGATGATTGAATCCCTACGTCTCCTCCCATGTCCATGATAACCGGGATAAACGCAGCAAGGACGATAGCTGCCGCCAAAGACTCCTCGAAGAATTCAATAACGCCACCGGCAAGCATTCCGCCCAATAAAGTTATAATCAGCCATGGAAGGCGAAGGCGGATAGCAGAAGGAATAGAAACTTCAAGCAATTTGTCTTTCTTAGGCGAGCTACCCTTGCTTACGGCTGCCATAAGATAAGAGTCCTCGGTGTTTTCCCTCTCGATCACATCAATTACGTCGTCAACGGTGATGATCCCCACGAGCCTTTTTTCATGGTCAACTACGGGGAGGCTAAGCAGATCATATTTCTTGAATAGCGCTGCAACCTGTTCTTGATCGTCTTGAGTCTCTACCGACAGCACATCCTTTTGCATGATTTCACCTACAGTTACATCGGGGGAGGCTAAAACCAGATCCTTTAGTGAAACTGTGCCCTTCAACTGGCGGTGTGAATCGATGCAGTAACATGTATACACTGTTTCCTTGTTCAGTGCGGTGGTCCTTATAGTTTCCAAAGATTGTGCCACAGTCATATGTTCTTTGAGGTCGACAAACTCTGTAGTCATAAGACTGCCGGCAGAAAAGTCAGGATATTTCAAAAACTGGTTAATAAGCTTTCTTTCGGATTCGGTTGAGTTTTTCAATATCCTCTTTACAATGTTGGCGGGCATTTCCTCAAGGAAGTCGATTTTGTCATCGAAATACAATTCGTTAACAATTTCTGCAAGTTCGTTTTCATTGGTCAACAGGGAAATGCTGGCCTGTTTAGCCGAAGTTGAATGGGCAAACACATCTACGGCTAGATTCTTTGGAAGCAAGCGGAATGCGACAATTGTGCCTTTTGCGTCCAATTGTTCCAAGATATCGGCGATATCAGCGGGATGCATACCCGCAAATGTATTCTTGATCACAGAATAGTTTTTTTCTGAAAGCAACACGAACAGTTCTTTGGATGTCATAGCGTACCTCCTGAAATTGATTCTTGATTCTACTACAATAAGTAATTTTGCTGCAAAACAACGAAGGAAGCCGGGGCCTAAGTTGCCTAAATCAGCCGCCGAAATCACCGCATTTTCGAAGTAAAAAGGCCAAGGATGGCCTTTTTAGCAGCACTGCAACCGGACGTGGTCTGATGCGTGCGAGAAAATGTAAGATGAGGCGTTGTTGATGGCAACGGGGCCTCGGTCGTGCTTTCAATGGCCCTTTTGCAACTTTGGGGATTTCTCCCTTGCACAACTGGGGAATTCTACTTTG